>JBGSHH010000262.1:0-12860 GCA_041752355.1 Pirellulaceae bacterium
CGCGACCAGCAGTAAGCATGCGTTCACGTTCAGGTCTCTCAGAGGGAATGGTCGGACGAATTTAACGTACCGCTTTCCCTCCACTCCGACAATCTATTCGTCGGCCCCGCGCGAATATTTGCGTCGCGCGGCGATTTCTCGAAACGTCAGGTTTCCAGTGCTTCCAATTGTGCCGGTTTGCTAGCACCCCGCTTGGCCGGATTGTAATATTCGTAAGCTTCGGCAGGCGGGACGGCGACCTTGACCGGCATGATGGCCTTCAAGCGATAACGCAGTTCCAGCTTCTGCCCGGCCGTTAGTCCGCGGATGTAAATGATGGCATGCCGTGGTGTGAGTTGATACTTCTCGATCTGTCCCGACCCGATCAATTCATCCAGTTCGCCTGGCTCGAGTTGGAAACCGCCGGGAATCGGTAAATCGAGAATCACCATCGGCGCGGTCTCTTGCATCTGATTGATCACGGTGGCAGTGGCGGTGACCATCTCATCGACAGGCAAGCGTTCGCGATCGTAGGCGATGCTGATCGCCAGCGGCTCGGGCGGCGCGGTGTCGTCGATCGGTACGTCACGATGATGGCGAAACACCGCTTGAAAACTGGTGGCGCTGTCGGTGAGTTCCGTCACAGCCACCGAATTGGGATCGCCGACTCGGGTCAGCCATGGCGAAAGATCGATTTGTCGCACGACATCGAATTGGTCGGCGGTGATGGTCACCTCTTGCACGAGTTGATCATTCACCTTGATCGTGAACTTACGATCTTTCGTATCGTCGCCCAAATTTGTGCCTGCCAGCAGCGCCTTGAGTGCCAGCACCGTGGCCTGCGTGTTAAACCAAGTGCCTTGCGGGTCTTTGTTCGCCACGAGCCAGGTGAGCGAACCGCGCGTCGTGCCGGTGAACGCTTTCGCCTTGAGCATGGCGAGCGTGGCCATGGCGGTGGTTTCGATGTCGCCGCTTTGGCCTGCGCCGTGGAAGGGGCGCGCCGCCCCCGCAGGTTGCTCCCAATACACTGTCTTATCGATAACTTTCTTCAACGCGTCGAGTCGTGCCAGGTAAGCCGGCAATTCCGGATGCTGAGCATCGAACGCCGACAACGCCAACGCGACACTCGCGAGGACATAGGGATCTTCCAACTTGTCAGGCCGATGGGCGAGCAAGTAGTTGGCGGTGAGTTGAAACGCCTGTTGATGTCGCGGCATGCGCGATTCCTGCGGCGCGCTATGAAACACGGCCCACGCGATATACGCCGTCGCGGCCAGCTTCGGATCTTCGCCGCGATTGACCGAACCGGCCAGGCCATCGTTGAGCATGTGCGGTTCAGGTTCCCACGCACCATCGGCCAGACGTTGATTCAACAGCCACTCCCGCGTCCGCTC
Source organism: Pirellulaceae bacterium (assembly GCA_041752355.1). GTDB lineage: Bacteria > Planctomycetota > Planctomycetia > Pirellulales > Pirellulaceae > JAEZGD01. The sequence goes on from JBGSHH010000262.1 coordinate 1,374, forward strand.
GATCAATTGCGGATCGACATCATGCACGCGGGCCATGTCTGTGAATTCCAGCAAGCCATACGCGGTGAGCGTGCGATTGGAAGGTGGTCGCCCGAACCAATCAAAACCGCCGCCGGCCACTTCAAAACTCACCAACCGCTGATAGCCAGCGCTGATGTACTGTCGCGCTTTCACTTCCACCTGCGGCGCGCTGCGTTTGGTCGTGCGGAGATAATCGAGGGCCAGCACATTGGGGTAAGTCGTCGAACTGGTCTGTTCAAAACAGCCGTTGGGCATGCGGAAAATGGCGTCCAGTCCTTCCACCAACTGGCTGAAGCCGGAAGGATGAAACTTGACAAACGCTTTAACACTGCCCGGGACGGCATCCTCGGGAATCAACGCGTTCATCACTACCGGCGTGCCCGGCGTGCTGAGCGTATCGTTGCGATAGGTCTCCACGAGTTGGCCATTGGGAACGACTTCGATCATGCGCTCGATGGCATCAGCGACCGTTTCTGCGGTGGCAGTGACTTTGATCTGCTGTTGACCGACATCTTTTACTTTCACGCGAAAGTGAACCGCCCGCAGTTCACGCGGCTTGAGTTCGATCGTTTGCGTGAGTTGTGCCATGGGATCTTGATCGGCGGCGACGAGCAGTTCAAACCAATCGCGCTGTTCGAGCTTGAGCTCGACCTGCTGCGGCTTATCGAGGTAGCTGTAGACCGTCACCGGTAGCGAGATTTCATCGCCCCGCGTCAGCGCCACAGGCAACTTCAAATCGACAAAGAAGGGCTGAAACACTTTCAGCGGCAATTGCGTTTCGCCGAGTTGTCCCGCCGCGCTCACGGCGCTGGCGTTGATGCGCCAGGTGGTGATGGAATCGGCCAGATTGATATCAAGCGTCGCCACCCCTTGCTCATCGGTCACCAACTCCGGTCGCCAAAGGAGCGTTTCGGGAAAGTCCTGCCGCACCCGCGGAGGCGCTGGCGGAGCGCCGCCGCCCAGGCCGCCCGGCAAGGCTTCATCGTCCCATTCCGCACCTTCCATCACCATGGCATCGGGAGCCATCATCGCTTCCGCTTTCGCGGCGACGCGACCTTCCATCATGTCAAACGCCATCTGCGGGCTCCTACCTCCCAGTAGCAAGAAGCTCGTCAGGATCACCGCTGGGACGCCACACATCATGAGCACTGCCATCGCGCCCGCACCGATCAAAAAGATCTTCGGTTGCCAAATGGCGAAGCTGACGACACCGAACACAAACGCCAGTCCGAAAAACGTGAACCAGGCGATGACCATCGCGTCCAACCGACTATGTCGCATGTCGTTAAACGAGTTCACTTTGGCGGGATACGTATTGGCGACCAAGGTGTACGGCGCGGCGACAAAGGGAGCTGCGTCCGCGACGGACTCGGGCGACGCAACGGCTGCGTCATCGAACATCGGTTCCGCATCCATGATCGGCGGCGGACCCTGACGTTCATCGCGAAAGCCTTTTAGCAGGTTGATCTCTCCGCTGGCAGAATGCGCGGTGAGCGCGAAGACTGCTTGTTCGAGCAACTGCCGCGACGGTTCCCGATCCTCGTTCAACGACGACGGCGACCAATCGGGATAGATCGTGTAGATCGGTCGCAGCATGTCCTGTTCGGCGAGAAAGAACGCTTGTTCCAAGCCAGGGCGTTGGCTGAGCACGCTAAACACCGCTTCATCGACGGCCGACAAACTAATCGCGCCCGGCGTCGCGTTGCCGTCGGCGTCGGTTAGTTGCAACTTCAGCTGCGCCTTCTCGCCAGGACGATACTCCGGTTGATTGAGCGTCGTCGTGAGGTTGAGCTGCTTCGCCTGTTGGATGAAGATCAGCCGCGACTTACGCACCGCCAGACCCGAGGGATCGAAGCGATACGCCACCAGTTGAATCGAGCCGAATAACTCCGGCGGCAAGTCGACATCGAGCCTTCCTTGGCCTTGAGTGGGGTCGATGGTCGCGGAGAGCATCGTCTGATCATCTTTGAGCAGATCGACAAACACCGGTTGCACGCCACTGGCCAGCGCCGTGAGGGTCATCGTGTCGCCACCAGCGTACGTCGCCTTGTCGGTGCGCACGATGAAGTCGTTGGTGATCGCGCCGCAGGTGTACGAGCGGGCGAGGCGTGCGGTGTGTTGTTCTTTGTCTTCCGCGACGATGGTGAAGCTGACGACCGGATCGCGCGGCGTAATCTCAAACTTGCCAATGCCGAACTCATTGGTAGGCACTTTGGTCGCTTCGCCATTGATCGTCAGGTCAACCTGTGCGGGGCGGCCGTCGGCATAGCTGGCGTGGACATAGACCACATTGGGCAAGTCGCGGACGGGCGTTCCCCCTTCAAAAAAGATATCCAGCAACAGCGGCTCATTCGTGACCAATCGAGACAACATGCGCGTGTAACCTTGGCCGGCAGCATCCGTCACGGTGGCAAAGATTTGAAACTTCGCCGCGCCACCGTCTTGCGGTGTGCCGATCAGCGTCTTGGGCAGCGCGAAGGCGAACTTGGCGACACCTTGGTCGTCCGTCTTGAGTGTCGCTTGATGAATGATGTTCGACGCCACATCCGTCGACCGCACATCAATACCCACTTCGCCGCCCTGGACCGGCTGGCCGAAGAAGTAGTTCGCCGCGATGCTGCCACTGACGTTCTCCTCGGGAGCATAGTACGGCTTGTCGAGCGCGATCTCGACTTTGAACTTGGGGAGAACGTACTTCTCCACTTTCACGTTGCGCGTGCTGGTGGTGTCGTTGACGACGCATTCGATGCGATAGGAACCCTCGTTGACTTCACTGGCGAGTTGATAATCCATCGCGCACAGGCCGAACTTGCTGGTCTGTTTGCGCTCCTTGAAGACGAGATTGTCTTTGCCATCGAAGATTTTGAACTCGACATCCTCGCCTGCGATCGGCTTCAAGTCGGGCCGACGCAGCGACAGCGCGCGGACGTGAATCAGGTGTCCCGGCTGATAGATGGGCTTATCCGTGGAGAGGAATAGCTTGGACGAACGTCGTAGCGCAATCTGTTCTTCGAGCACTTCGGTCGCACCGCTGGTGCTGGCCGACAACCGCAGCAAGTAGTTGTCCGGCGACCAATCAGGCATGGTGAAACGGGGTGACTGTGTGATGCCATCGCCAGAGCGAAACGACGCCAGCGTGACGACCTCTTGGGTATGAAAGTTGACCAACGAGAGTTCCAGCGGCACATCCGGCACGGCTTCGCCTGTCCGTTCGTTGCGCAGTTCCACGCGCAGCGCCGCGGGCGCGCCGGCCAATAGTCGCGATTGCCCAATCAACCGCAAGCCATACGGCGAAGGCTGGAGATTGTAGAAGTACCAGTTCGTGCCGGCGAGCATCAGCAGCGCGACTGCCGCGATCGCCAGACCGGCGCGAAACAGGGTGCGGCCGAGCGTATGGCGTTTGGTGGCTTTCATTTCAATTCCCTCCAACGTGCGACGGATCAATCGTTCATTCGCCTCGACCGGCGGTAGTTCCTCAAGCGCTGCGCGACGGCGCTGCGCCGCCGCAAAGGCTGCTTTCGCGTCCGGCGCGGTGTCGAGCCACGTTTGCACGCGGGCGGCATCTTCTTCGCTTAGCACGCCGTGCAGAAAGTCGTCGAGATAATCAGAAAGTGGTCGATTCGGTTCGAGCATGTCTTGTGTTCTCGTGGGGTAGGCGTCACGCCTGCCGGATTGCCTTGCCGTTGCCTTCCTAAGCCAGAGGCCTATCCCACATTCACTCCCAACTTCGGTTCCAGTTGCTTGCGTAACGCTTTGAGCCCGTGGCTCATGTGGCTACGGGCGGTGTCTTCATTGCAGCCGACAATCGTGCTGATCTCAGCGTAACTCAGTTGATTCCAAACGCGCAGCACCACCACCGAACGCTGTTGGTCTGGCAGTTCGGCCACGGCGCCTGCCACTAGCGTCGCGGTTTCACTGGCGACGGCCGTATCATCCGGCGTCGGTTCCTTGGCGACCGGCGAACCAGGCAAAGCTTCGTTCAGTTCCACGCTGGGCAGCTTCGCTTTACGAAATGACGCCCGACAGTGATTGGTGGCGATGGCATACAGCCAAGGGCGAAACGCTCGCGGGTACTGATAGGTTCGCCGCTTGACCCAAACCTGCAAAAAGATCTCTTGAAACAGTTCCTCGCTGCGATGTTCGCAGCCTACCATGCGGCGAATGTACGTGAGCAAGGGGCTGGCATGACGTCGCACCAACGGCGCAAGGCAATCGCGCCGGTCGCTCGCGACCTGGCTCATCAGCCATTCGTCAGGTTCCTGTCCCTTGCCAGCACTCATCCGCGTCTCCCGCCCTCAGGTACGCATCTTTATGCGCCCAAACCGGCGGATGTGGAATCGGCGGGGAGAAAAAAGAGTGGGAATTTGGGATGAGTGTCGAGAAGAGGGTCGGCAAGCAGGGCATTGACTGCGGCAAATCGCCTTCGAAGTTCCTCTCAACCCATCAACAGCTTCCGCCGCGCGCAACTCAGACTTTGTACCTCCGCATCAATGCACATCAGGCGGGTGAGCGTGGCGGCGTCGGAGGAGGCATAGACCGCTTCCAACTTGCCGCGGGCCTGGTGACTGGCGAAGCGATAAAGCTCCCAAACGGCCGCCGGAATCGAACCGCCTGCCGAAAGCTCAAGCTGCACCCGCGCAGCGCTGGGAAGCACCTCGGCCAGAAACTCGTAGGGATCGAAACCGAAGTTTACGCTATTGTTGTGAAGTTGCGTCAAATTCGCCAACCAACCGCAGCCGGTACGTGTGAGTAAGCGGGCGAGGAACTCCGCCTCCGTTAATTCGCCAGTGTCACGTGCCGTTTGCTCGCTCGTGGAAATGAAGTAGGCGACCGGCTCGCATACCAGTTGCACGTGCTGCACGCGGCGATAGGTCGTCGCCAAACTCGCTTCGGTTAAAGCTGTCGATGCTACGCCGAGCAAACTAACGAGTGGACTGCTGATGCTGCTGGCGTCGTGCAACAAGGCCAGCGCGCGGACCGAATGCAGGTCGTCAGGGAGTCGTCGCGTGTGCCAACGACGCTGATGTGGTTCGCTGGCGACGAGAGCGGTTTGCAATTGGCCGTGTGGTTCGGCCCGGTAGTCTGTCGCGACCTCTCGATACAAGATCATCCTTGGCCTCATATTGGTGCGAAGAGTAACGCTGCGAAAAGTGTCGCGCTCGCATCATCCCAGGCGGTGGACCCGCCTGGGCGATGATACGAACGCGATGTGGCCAAGGTTCAGCCAGCGTTGGGGAATAGGCTCAGCGCTGACATGGCTTGACGTTGCTATGGGAACGCGCGGCGGGTTATGCCGTGCGGTTGGCCAAAAGGACCAGCGAGGTGTTGATGTCGCTGACCCGCTTGCTTGGTGCCGAGCCAGACCACACGACTGGTGTCGCTAGCGTTAATGGTCATGGACTCGGCGTTGGATTGCGAAAGCAAGTGAATGCAGGCCGCGTGCCAACACCTGGCGAGGACGCGAAAATCGCTAAAAACAGCGAGAAAAGGCCGGTCAATCACGTCACCGTGTTTTGCCGGCTGAGGGAAAGCGTCATCGTTCTGACAACGTTCACGCTCAAAGAGAATACAGTCGCCAAGCTAGCGAGTGTTACTTGTACAGAATCAGCTTCCCAGCGCGGGTCAGTCGCAAGCGATAGGTTTCTTCGCCGTGTTGAATGAGCACTTCCTTCTGACCGCTCAGGATTTCCTCGCTCTGCCACGCTTTGACAGGCGTGCTAGCGGGTAGGGGAGGTGCCCCGTGGGTGTCCGCAGGCGGAGGCGTATGCGACGGGGTGGCGGACATAAGGCTCATCTCCCAAATCGACACAAACGGCCCGTCCGAGCGCGGTGAGTTCTGGTCCTTACCCACCGCGCGTCGAACGACTGCCGCTTCCGTTTTCAATTATTTGGCGGGAATCGCGAGGGCGAGGGTGCAATAGTGCGATTCGCTGTCGTACTTCTGATCCGCTTTCTCGCCAGCAGCGGCATTCACCCACTTGGCGCGGATACCATACACACCGGGCTTGGTGGTGGAGAACGTGACCTTGCCTGTGGCGTCGGTTTTGACCTTTTCCTCGCCGCCAGCAGGCGACGCAATCACCACTTCGCTCTCGGCGGCAGGCTTGCCTTGCCAGAGGACCGTGAGTTCCACTTTGTCGCCATCGACAGCAGGTACCACGTCCAGTGGCAAGGTCTCCGCGCGAGCGAAAGCTTTCAGCGTGGCCGGCTGGGCATCCAAACGCTTGGCGTAGTAATTCAGTAGAAACGTCTTGCCACCTCGGCTAATCACACCGTACTCGCACTTGGCGGTGAGCGCGCCACCTTTGGCATCCACATCCGCGAACCAGCTACCGACTTCGTCCTTGCTGTGTTTGGTGAGTTCAAGTTGCTTGGCGTCCTGTCCAGGCAATTGCAACCAGACCTTAGCATGCGCGACTTTGTCGAGCAGTTCCGCTTCGCCGGGCTCGGTCCCTTCGCCAAAACAAAGATGAGGGACTTGCTTGCCCGTGGAGTCGGCCTCGGTCATCAGCCACAGAAAGTGCGCTTGTGCCGGCGTTGCGACGAGGGCCAGCACCAGCAGGGGGAGTGCGAAAACGAGACGTTTCATGGCGTGCTCCTTTGTGATATTGAGTATCAATAGCAACAAAATAGCGGCCTGTGCTCGGCCTGTCAACCAGATTTGCGGATTCCCGCCCCGAAAGATTCTCACGTTGGCGGAAACCATCCATAAGCAGCTTGCCAAGGCGTCCGGCCGGCGAACCATTCGCAAGCTGTCATTCGTACTATTTTCTGGCGATTCGCCAGCGTTAATTTCGGAAGATGACAGGAGAAGCAAAATGAAACGAACAGGAAAAGTTGCTGCCAAACTCTTACTCGGTCTTTGCCTGACCAGCGGCGTCGTGGGAGGCGTGGCGGTCAAATACGCCGATCATTTATTTCCTTCCACCTATGCTGGCCAGTGGCAAGACGCGGTCGCCGCGCGGCAAGAACTGGCCAAGAATGTGGTTCACGCCAATGGCTTATCGGAAGCCTTTACGAGCGTGGCCAAAGCGGTCCGTCCCTCGGTGGTGCATATCAGCGCCGTCACGCGCATTCAGCCCACCTCAGGCAAGCAGCGCTTGCGTCCGCAAATTCCCGAGCAGTTGCGTCGCGAATTTGGCATGAACGATGACATGTTCGAGAAGTTCTTCGAACAACAAATTCCCGATCAAGGCCATTCGCAACATGGTCAAGGGACGGGCTTCATCATCAGCAAAGATGGTTACATCCTCACCAACAATCACGTCGTGCGCGGCGCGAACGAACTCACCGTCAAACTGTCCGATGGTCGCCAGTTCACTGGCAAAATGATCGGCCAAGACGACAAGACCGATGTCGCCGTTATCAAGATCAACGCCACTAATCTCATGCCGGTCGAACTGGGTGATTCCGACTCGCTGCAAGTGGGCGAATGGGTGCTCGCGATCGGCAGTCCCTTTGGTCTGGAACAAACCGTGACCGCAGGTATCATCAGCGCCAAAGGGCGCGGTAATGTCGGCATCACCGACTATGAGGACTTCCTGCAAACCGATGCCGCGATCAATCCCGGCAACAGCGGTGGTCCGATGGTCAACATGCAGGGGCAAGTGGTCGGCATCAACACGGCCATCGCCTCGCGCACCGGCGGTTCGGCAGGGGTAGGCTTTGCCATTCCCAGCAGCATGGTCAAAGGTGTTGCCGAGAGTCTGATGAAAGACGGCAAAGTTACCCGCGGTTGGCTGGGCGCCGCGATCCAAGATCTGAATACCGACTTGGCGAAGTCGTTTAACTACGACTCGACCGAAGGCGTGTTGATCGGCGATGTGGTTCCCGATAGCCCTGCCGCCAAGGCGGGACTTAAGGCTGGCGATATTGTGGTGAAGCTCAACGGTCGCGCGATGTATAGTTCGTCGCAGCTGCGCAACACCGTGTCCTTAATGCAGCCCAAGACCTCCGCCGAGTTTGCGATCTATCGCGATGGCAAATCGCAAATGGTGACCGTGACCATCGGTACGCTCGACGCCAATGCCTCACTCGCCAGTACCCCGTCTGTCGAAGAAGCAACCGCCGAAACGACCAATGACGCGTTTGGCATCTCCGTGCAAGACTTAACCGCCGACATGGCGCAAGAGTTGAACCTCAAGGAAGGGACGCGCGGTGTCGTGGTCGTCAATGTCGAAGAAGACAGCCTGGCGGCCAACGCCGGTCTTTCCACCGGCGACATGATCGTTTCCGTCGCAGGCCAAGCAGTGAAGAACGTCGCCGAATATCGCGAACTGTTGGAGAAGCACCCGGTTGAATCCGGCGTGCGGATGCAAGTCAGTCGCAACGGCATTACCCGCTTCGTCTTCCTGCGCACCAACCCGTAACAGCCCGCTTCAACACTCCAGCGAGATTCATCTCCTGTCGCCCGCCCGCGGTTGGCCTCCTCCGGCCAATTTTCGCGGGCGGGTGCGTTTCTTGGTGGTCCCAAGTCGGTCGTGAATTCTGACAATATTTGCTCGCGCCGGCGAATTCTGTAAAATGCGGGCCTTGTCGAAATACTCAACCTCTTCCCCGACATGATTTTGACCGGAGGACTAGTGCCATGCTTCGTCGCTTCGTCTATTCGCTAAGCGTGCTCTTGCCGCTGACCATCACGTTTCAAGCCGCTCATGCCGAAGTCCGCACCTGGTCGGATCAAACTGGCAAGTTCAAGATTGAAGCGGAGTTCGTCGAGGTGAAGGACAATGTCGCGGTGCTCAAGCGTACCGATGGCAGTCGAGTCGAAGTGCCGGTGGCGCGCTTGAGCGACGCCGATCAGAAATTTCTCAAGTCGCTGGATGATAAAGATCCGTTCAAGGTAGTGGAATCGCCTGCCGCCAGCCCGCTTCGTCCCGGTGAGGTTGCCCAGCCAGGTTGGGACGATGCGGAAGAAGTGACTATCGCTGCGGGTGAACAGTGGGAGGCCAAGCCTGGCGAAGTGCCGGCGCTGGGCTTCAAGCCCAAAGGAGTGGCGCTCCCCACCAAGACTGACTTCTTTGAAGGGATCAGCGGCCACTGTGTCAGCACTTTGGCCAAGCGCTCCGCCACGAGCTATCTACTCAAGGGACGTGGACAGAACGCCGAAACAACGTCGCGAATCGTGCTGGTCGATCTGGCAACGGGGCGAATCGTAGCGAACGCTTCGCTGCCCGGAGAGTATGTGGTGAAAGCGATTCACCCCGATGGCAAGCGCATTGTCGCCGAGCGCAACCAGGCGGTGGGGCGCGACGCCAAGTATACACTGGTCACACTGACCGCCGCGGGTAGCAAAGCGACGCTTGTCGACGAATGGATTCCCTACAGCAAAGCCGATGAACGCTCGCGCACGCTGCGCTATGCGGAGTTCACACCTGCAGGCAAACTCATCACCTGCAACGAACCTGGTTCGGTCGCCGTGTGGGACTTCGATGCGCGCAAGCTGGAATTTCATTTCAGCATTCCGCGCACCTCGATCCCGGCGCTCTCACCCGATGGCAAATACATCGGCTTCTCCGGCGGCAGCAAAGTGGGCCTGATCGATGTGGCGTCGCGCGCGCCGGTCGCCATGAAAGCCGCTGACAAGATGGACTTTTGGGTGAAGGCTCAATTCAGTCCCTCTGGCAAACGTCTGGCGGCCAGTTCGCAGCAGAAGCTGATGATTTGGGACGTCGAGACCGGCGACGTGTTGTTCCAAGGCGATATCCCCGGCCTGGCCCTCGCGTTTGGTTTGCACTTTCCCGCCGAGGATTTCGTGCTGATATCTAACGAGTACTTGGTCGAATGGTCGAGCGGCATCAAGGTTTGGCAGTACAACGGCGGTAGCCATCCGGTTTGCGAGGGAGGCGTTGTGTTCTATGCAGGCGACGCGCTGGTGCCACTGACCATGCCACATCCCGAGGCGACGCGTTTGCTCGATCAAGCCAAGAAGCAATCGGATTTATTCGTGGTGAAGAAAGGCACATCCGTGGCGCTCGATGTCTCCAATGTGCCGGCGCAGTATCAAGACGAAGTGAAGAAGTCGTTGACGCAACAAATCGAAGCCGTTGGTTGCAAAGTCGCGCCTGCCGCGCCTGTCACCGTGAAAGCCACCATCACCGGACCGCAAAAGGATACGGCGTCGTACTTCAGCGCCGGCTCGTTTGAGATCAATCGCTACAACTCCACAATCGCGTTTGAGTACGCAGGCAAGACGATCTGGTCTGGCACACAGTCGAATGTGCCAGGCTTTCTCAGTTCGCCACGCGAGAAGTCGTATCAGCAACAGATCGACGAGGCAGGTGCCAAGCCTAATCTCTACTACTTCGGACATGTCAACTTGCCGGAATATCTGCAAAAGCCGAGCGAAACGAGCACTGGCCCCGGCGCGCGAGCGCAACAAACGCTTGGTGTATCAAAAGTCGGAAAATAGGATGGATTTCGCAGTTTATCCCTGTCTTTCGTAGGACGGATATCCTCATCCGTCCTTGTCTCTCCTTGCCCCGCGCGGTTCGTTACCTACTCGTTACATCTTCACACAGCGCAAGCGGCTACAATCCAAGCGGCACTTCATCGTTCCTCTTGGGAGATCTCGTTATGCTTCGCCGCCTGGTGGTATTGATTGCGTTCGCCGTTGCCGTGCCGTTGTACGGCGCCGAGCCTGCCAAAAACGGTATGGATCTGACCACGAAAAAGGTCATCGTTTTCAAGGATGGTTATTGCCTGTTCCACAAGCACGCGCAAGCGTTGACAGATAAGCAGGCCGAATGCTTCACCGACGAAGTGCCCGACTCGGCAGTCCTTGGTTCGTTTTGGGCCTTGCCGACCGAAGGAAAATTGGTGAGCATGCGCGCCGGCTGGGATACCGTCACCACCGATGTCACGAAAGAAGCGCCGGCGATCAGCTATCTCGATATACTGCTGGCCAATCAAGGGAAGCGGGTCCGCTTGGAAATGAACGACAAGGAGACCATCAGCGGCTCGATTCATCGCGTCATCACGCAGCCGACCAGCGAAGCCCTTTCGCCAGCGCTCGCCGAAGTCTTTGGTGTTGCGCCCGAGTTGGTCAACGGCACCTCGGCACACACGCTGGCGATGTCGCTCCCCAATGTCAGCGCTCGAATCAAACGCGTTACGGATGGTGCGACCACGTATGTCGTTTCCGGTACGAGTGGCACGCAGGTGATTCTTCGCACTGATGATGGCGACATGCTGCTCAACGTCGGCAACATCAAGTCGATGACAATTCAAGAGATGAAGAACACGCTACCGCGCACCCTCACCACCAGCGAGCGCACTAAACGTTTGACGTTTCGCTTCGATCAAGCGGAAAAGGAGCGCGATCTCAACTTGCTCTACTTCCGTCCTGGCATTCGTTGGATTCCGACCTATCGCGTGAGTCTGAGCGAAGATCCCAAAGTCAAGTTCGCTCAACTCGCGCTGCAAGCGGAGATCCTCAACGAGGCCGAATCGCTGGAGGAAGTGCCG
>JBGSHH010000263.1:0-2266 GCA_041752355.1 Pirellulaceae bacterium
TGTATTACGCGAGCAAACTCGCCGCATGGTGAAAGATCCTCGTGTGGCGGGCTTGGCTCTCGAGTTCTTCGGACAGTGGTTTCGCTATCGCGATTTTCTCGAAACCGAGTCGGTAAGCCGAGACGCCTTTCCCGATTTCGATGACGCGCTCAAGCAAGCGATGTTTGAGGAACCGACGCGACTGGCTACCTACCTCATTCAGCGCGATCGCCGTGTGACGGAATTACTTGACAGTGACCGAACCTTTGTCAACAAGCGCTTGGCGCGGCACTATGATCTGCCGTTTTCAGGAACGGAAGAAAGTTGGGCCGAAGTTACCGGACTGCATGCACGAGGCCGTAGTGGCGTGCTGGCGATGGCGGTGTTTCTGACGGGAAATTCGCAACCGCAGCGGACAAGTCCAGTGAAACGAGGCTTCTGGGTGGTGCATGACTTGCTTGGCGAACACATTCCACCACCTCCGCCGGATGTGGTGGCATTGCCAGCCAAAGAGACCGACACCAATGGAAAAACGATTCGCCAATTGTTGGCCTCGCATACCGATGATGCAAAGTGCGCGCGCTGCCATCAGCGGTTTGACGATATCGGTCTGGCGATGGAAGGTTTCGATGCGATCGGCCGCACGCGTCTCAAAGATCTTGCTGGTCGCCCTATCGATAACCTCGTGAAACTGCCGACAGGCGAGCAAACGCAAGGTGTGCCGGATTTTGCTCGCTATCTGGCGGCGGAGCGCGCCGATGAATTCATTGCGACTTTGTCCCGCAAACTGCTAGGTTATGCACTGGGGCGATCGGTGCAGCTTTCCGATCAACCCCTGCTAGCCGAGATGCAAGCCAACCTTAAGGCCCATGATGGTCGATTTGTGATGCTCTTTGAAACCATTGTTGCCAGTCCGCAATTTCGCAATCAACGCTGTCGCGACTTCAACGCCACCGCCTACCGTCAACAATTATTGGGAAACTAAACATGCCTGCTCTACCAAAGATCTCGCGCCGCGTATTGTTGCAAGGCTTGGGCGTTTCTGTCGCTTTGCCCTGGTTGGAATCGAAGTCAGTCTGGGCCGATGATGCCGCATCCGCAAAGAATGATGCTCCCCAGCGCTTCGCTTGTCTCTTCATCGGCGATGGTATCTCGCCGCCGCATTGGTGGGCCCAGGGGCAAGGGGCCAATATGGAATTGGGCGATAGTTTGCTTGCGCTCGCGCCGCACAAAGAAAAGCTCAACGTCATCAATGGGTTGTTCAACAAACATGCCGGCGGTGGACACGCAAAATGCACAGGCAACATTCTTTCCGGCGAAGCTCTCTTGCGCGGTCGCGTGATCAAGGGAGCCGTCAGCATGGATCAGAAACTGGCGAAACATCTGGAAGATGAATCGGCCGTGCCGAGCCTGGTTTTGGGGTGTGAGCAGCCCGTGAGCGGCTTCCACGAGAGTGAGTACTCGATGGTCTATGCATCGCACATTTCATGGAGCAACTCGGATTCGCCTGTTCCGATCGAATTGCATCCGTCGCTCGCGTTCGACAGCCTCTTCGGCAGTCAAACCGGCACGCTGCAAAACAGCATTCTCGACCAGGTGCTGGAACAGGCGAGTGACTTGCGCAACAAAGTCAGCCGTTCCGATCAGGTCAAGATCGATGAGTATCTCAGTTCGGTTCGTGAAACCGAACAACGCTTGCAACGCCTCAACAAAGTACAAGCGGAAGAGACGCCGGTCGTGGACAGCAAGCTGCGACCTCCAGCGGGCCAACCCAAGGACTTCCGCGAGTACTGCCGCCTCATGTGCGATATCATCGCGCTTGCCTTTCAAACCGATCGCACGCGAATCGCCACGCTGTTGATGTCGCGCGATCTGTCGGGGCAGGTCTATCCCTTTCTGAATATTAAAGACGATCATCACAGCTACTCGCATTCCAACACCGAGCGCGAGTATCAATCGATCGTGCAGTGTCACGTTGAGCAATATGCCTACCTGGTCGATCGCCTGAGCAAGATGCAAGAAGGCGAGCGTACGGTGCTGGATAATTCTTGCTTGATGTTCGTGTCCGAACACTGGAATGCGCACAACTCCGATCAGGTGCCATTGATCTTGGCTGGCGGTTTAGGCGGCGCGCTCGAAACAGGGCGGACGCACGACTTCCTTAAATTAGGCAACGACAACCGCAAGCTATGTAGTCTCTATCTGTCACTGATGGATCGTATGGGTTTGGAGCTTAAGGAATTCGGTGACTCCAAACAGCGACTAAGCGGGATTTAACAAAGGGAAC
>JBGSHH010000264.1:0-8737 GCA_041752355.1 Pirellulaceae bacterium
TTCACCAAGGAGAACGCGCCGAAAATCAGCAAGATCATCGACGACTTGGAAAGGAAGATCGGCAAGAAGTTCTAAGCGTGCCGACGTTCCCCTTTTCCCGCTGGCCATTCCATTTCCAAAGGGCAGGCAATGAATCGAAAGCAGCGAAGTATCGATAACCAACCGGCGGGAAGTTCGGCCAACAATCCAAGCCGCTACTTCCCGCCAACTCGCGATCCATCACCCGCCGAGATTCGCCGCATTTGCCGGGAGGAAATTTGGCCAACGTGGGACGCGCGGGAGTGGCGGAAACGCGAGCACATGAACGTGTCGTTGAAACACAACTCAATTCCCGATGATGGATGGGAGCTGCCGGTTGTGTCAGTGGTGGAAGCGATCGCGAACGCTGGGCAGAGTGGCGATAGGGGGCACGGGTGAGACATTGCACACCAGCACAGTTGTCAATGGTTGGGGCGCGGATGCGAGAGCATTACGACGAGCAGGCGAAGGAAAGGCAGAAGGCCGTTGGTGGAACGGGTAAAAAAGCGGTTCCGGTAAGTTTACCGGAAGCGGTTCGATCGGACGCTCGCGACGCCGTTGCCAAAGTAGTCGGGGTCTCCGGCAAGTCTATCGACCGCGCCACCAAGATTCTCAAGCATGCGATTCCTAAACCAGAACTTGACGCCGCACCCCAAATAAACCATATTTACCGCGTTGGCACCTGCCAACCGGGCTTGATAACCCGAACTACGATTAGCGTTTCATAGGACGAAAACCTGTGTCTCAAGAGAGTGTTATCCCCGTTAACCGGCTGCAAGTCGTGAGGCTTGTGGGACGCTGCCTAATCGCGGCGATTATCAACCGATTAGCGGGGATGCCACTCTCTTTTTTCGTGCGCACTCTCGCGCACAGAAAGGGCTCCCATGCCTGCCTCTCTCTCGCTTCCCGTCGTCTCGCCGCGTGAATTCCCTGTTGGCATCTACAACGGCCGCACCGGCGAACTAATCGAAACCATCCAGACGCAAGAGCCGCGTGAAGCGTTCTGCGCGGAATATTCCCGCGTGATGCGTCCCGAGCGTGAAGCTCGCCCGATGCCTAAGCCGTTCAAGGTGAAGTCGTAGTGTGATGTTCGGGCGTGGTTGCTTGGCCGCTTCGAAACGACCGAGCAACCCGCCAAGCTGGGGTTTCCGACCTCGCAATTCCCCAGCGTCCCGCCCTGTGTAGCGCCAGGGCGGTTTGTCCGTCGTAGCACGTCAGGACGCGGTTCTCTCGCCATCGGGCGATTGAATCCGTCAAGCCAAGATGTAGTCGAACGGCATCTTGTCGGCTCGCCCCGTTCCTGAAGCCGGGGCGAGTTTTTTCTCTCTCACCAAAAAACACTTATATTCGAGAGTCACAAAATGCATCCTTCACGCATCAAGTTCTTAGAACTTCTCGCGGAAACTAGCGATACTCCCGCGATCGTTCAACCGGCATCAACCTTGCTGGCGTTCTTTGTTCACCGCTACTTGCCAACCCTTAAACACGGTTCGCACGGCCACATCGATAAGTTCTTAACCGCGATTCGCAAGCTATGGGAATTTCTTCGGCGCGAACCACTGCTTGCCGATCTGTCGCACGATACCGAAAAACGGCTTGATACTTGGCTGGCAACTGATGGAAGTCTCGGAGAAACGACCCGCTACAAGTATCTGCGGCAACTGCGCACGCTCTGGCGATCTGCAGCGCGTAACGACTTGGCTACCGGTCCCGTTGTCCCGCTTTGCACGAATACGATTTGCGTGGGCACGCCTACCGCACAAATGCCGCCGTGGTCGCTCCCTGAACTGCGGCAACTGCTCGATGCCGCCGCGCTGCCAAGTCCCCGCGTAGCGTGCGTGCCTGGTTCGGTATGGTGGTCGGCGTTCGTGCTGCTCATCTTGGAAACCGAAATGCGCCCCGCTGATTTGCTCGATGCAACATGGGGCGATATCGACGCCATCTTGGCCGCGTTGTCACCCGTCACCCGCAAGGCCCTCGCTCGCCTGCGAGAGTTCGCAACGGACGTTCCCTTTCCATGGCCATTTGATAAGAACCTGCGGGATAAGCAAACGCTGTTCAATCGCTATCGATCGCTGCTTGGTCGCGCCGGCTTGCCCGCTGGTCGCAACCATTCATTTGACCGCCTGCGAGCAACCGGCAGGAACCACACAAGTGAAGCGATTCACGCCACCATTGCCGAAACAATTGGCGTATCGATCGATGGTCCGTTGCCACCGCAACCCGTAGAAGTCAACGTGGAACTACAGGGTGTGCCGACGCTGCTGGAAGTGTTTGAGCGAGCATATCGACCGATGAAGCTCATCGGGGCATCGTCCGGAACATCACGCCACTACCGCATCAAGTTGGAGCAATTCGGCGAATCGCTGGGGCGAACGGCCACAATTGAAGATTTAACCGAACTAAACCTTGCCCGGTATATGCAATGGCTTAGCGATCGCAAGCGAACCCCCGCGACTGTCAACAAAGCTCGCGCTCAACTGGTGGCGTTGTGGAACTTCTGCGCCAAGCGCCGCCTAGTGGACAAGTTCCCCGATATGCCAAAGATGGCGGAATATCGCCGCGTACCAACGACCTGGACGCCGGCGGAAGTCGGACGCATTCTTGCCGAGTGTCGCAAGCAGCAAGGGACGATTGCCGACTGTCCCGCCGCATTATGGTGGGAAGGCTTGATTCTGACGGTTTACGATACCGGCCTGCGAATCGGCGCGCTGCTGCAAACGTCAGCTAAGAATCTAAACGTCGCAACCCATCGCCTGTTGGTGAATGCTGAGAACCAAAAACAGAAAGCGGACCAAGACTTTCTGTTGCATGATGACACGATGGCCGTGCTGGCGAAGCTGCCTGCGAATCGTGAACTGCTATTTCCATGGGATGAAGCTCGCACCAATCTATGGGGACGGTTCGCCAACATTCTTAAGGCCGCTGGTCTGCCTGCCGGGCGCCGCGACAAGTTCCACAAGATTCGCCGCACCGCTGCCACGATGGCCGAGGCATCAATGGGGCCCGGCACCGCAACGCGATTACTTGGCCACTCCGGCCCCGCCGTGACGGAGCTATATCTCGATCGTTCCCGCCTGCCAGGCAATGACATTGCCAACCGTATCCCGCGCCCCGTTGCGCCCAAGACTGCCGGCGGAAAGGAAGGTGCCGCATGACACCCACCAACCGATTCACACCCGATCCCACCGACGTAGGCCGCGAGATTATCGAGGCCGCTACAGGCTTTCGGATTCAGGCTTACGCGATAGGTGGCGAAATATGCGTTCGTTATCGCGTGGAAGGCAAGATCGATTTTGAAGCCGATCCCCACGCCGCTGGTAAGACTGCCCGACTGGTTCGCACGATGTTGTCTGCGCTGGAGGGAAACGCAGCTCGCGAGAAAGCCAAGGAGGAAGGCGAAAGCTTTGGCGATGGTTGCGACTGTTGAACAATACTGACACGTTTTGTTTCGTTACTTTGTTTTTGAAAGGAAGGATAGTTATGGAAACTGTTGAAATCTCACGCATAACTTGCCCGCAAGAATGCCACCCGTTGCAAGTTGGCATTTTCTCAACGGAAACCGGCAAGTTGCAACAGGTGATTGATTTGCCGGACCAACGGTTCCTGTTCTGTGATGCGTGGAACGGAGTAAATCAGACTAGCGTCGCTCGTCCGATTGACAACGCGCGAGGCGAGTTACTCGTTCCGCTGGCGGGAGGATTGCAGATGCTGGAAGTTGAAGCCTCGTTAACACAGCGAGTCATCAACGGACGATCGATGGAGTTTGTGACGCAATACTACACAAAGCAACCGGCGAAAGATTCGGCCGCCAACGAGTCGCCGCAATCGTTAGTGTCGTAAAGCGAGACTGACTGACCACCCACCACCCCGCTGGCCCGGCGGTTGTTTTCTCATCCTGATTGGAGACTCACCATAATGTTCGACGAAATCAAAGTGCGAGTTGTCGAGTTCGGCGACCGCAAGCACTATCAATTGCAATGGACGGACCCGATCACCAGCAGGAAGCGAACCCGATCGTCTGGCGTGGCGCGTGACGAGAAAACCAAGGCCCAACGCTTGAAGCTTGCCGAGCGCGCGGCGAACGACCTGGAAAAGAAGCTCAACGAAAACTACGCCGCCAATGTCGAGAAAGTCACCTGGGCTAGATTCCGCGAGCGATACGAAGCCGAGGTACTCGCCAGCTTTGCCGATGCTACTTTCAGCATTTGCGGCACTGCGTTCAACTCCCTGGAAACACACGTCAACCCGCAACGCCTGCGCGACGTGTCCGAGGATCGATTGAGCGTTTACCAAGCGAAGCTCCGCGAGGCGGAATTGTCCGAGGCGACAATCCGAAGCTACCTTTCGCACATCAAGGCGGCGCTGGCCTGGGCGGTGGAAATGAAAATGATCACCGCGGTGCCGACCGTCAAAATGCCGAAACGCGATAAGGGCGGAAAGGTAATGAAGGGTCGAGCCATCACCGGCGAAGAGTTCGACCGGATGATTGCCGCGATTCCTAAAGCCCTCAAGATCAAAGAGGCCAAAGCGGACGACGATGCTGCCAGGGAGCGTAAGTCGCAAGTTGTGGCATCCTGGGACCGCCTGTTGCGAGGGCTTTACTTGTCCGGCCTGCGACTGGGCGAGGCACTCGATTTGTACTGGGACCGAGACGACAAGATTTGCGCGGACTTCTCCGGCCGTCGCCCGATGTTCTTGATTCGCGCCGATATGGAGAAGGGCAACCAAGATCGGCTATTGCCGATGACGCCCGACTTTGCGGAGTTCCTGGAGGCGACGCCGGTTGCCGACCGTACCGGCCCTGTGTTCGCACCCAAGAGCCGCCGAGCCGACAAAGAAGATCCCCGCGCCATGGAGTGGGTTTCGGCCGTAATCAGTGAGATTGGAGCGAAGGCGAACGTGAAGGTGAACACCAGCGCGAAGGGGAAGATTAAGTTCGCCAGCGCTCACGACCTGCGGCGCGCGTTTGGGGCTCGTTGGTCGACGCGAGTGATGCCGATCGTTCTCCAGCAGCTAATGCGGCACGAGTCGATCGATACAACGCTGCGTTACTATGTTGGTCGCGATGCCGAGGCAACCGCCGATGCGGTTTGGGAAGCCGCCGCCAAACTTCCTGGTAACACTTTCGGTAACAGTGCCCCAAAAGCCGATAACCCCACCATCAACGAAAAAGCCGTAACCCCTTACAATCCAAACTCTTAGATAAGCTGCCAGGCATGGATTCGAACCATGACTAACTGGTTCAGAGCCAGTCGTGCTACCGTTACACCACCCGGCAAGAAGTGCGATTGGTTAACTTTCAGACGCCTCCCGGCACACGGAGGTTCAACCAATTCTCCAAAACGCTAAACTAAGCCTTGGCCAAGCAGGGGTCAAGGGTGATTCCCTCACGGGCGGGGAGCGTGACAGCCATGCAATTGCGGAATCGAGTTTTCGGTGCGGGGTGGCTTAAGTCGCTACGGGAATCGATGCTCGATTTGGTCTTTCCGGCCGCCTGTGCCAGTTGTGGGCAAGAATTCGATGCCCCTTCGCCTGGGATAGAACTCTGTTTTGCGTGTCGCGAGGCGTTTCGTTTGAACTATCCTGCGCCGTGTCCGCGCTGCGCCACCCCTGCGGCGATGGTGGGGGACGTGGTGGTGAGTTGCCGGGAATGTCAAACTCGCCCCCATCACTTTGCACGGGCGATTGCGGTCGGCAAATACGACGGATTACTGCGAAATCTCGTCCTGCGGGCGAAATCGGGGCGAGATGACCAACTCACCATGGCGTTGGGACAACTCGCGGCGGAGATATGGTCGCTACAACCCGCTCCACCCCCTGTGGATGGCATCGTGGCGGTGCCGACAGGCCGATTGCGCCGCTTATTTCGTCCCGCTAATGTGGCCGAGGTGCTGGCGGAGGCAATCGCCGATAAACTCTGTGTGCGGGTCTTGCCAGGTGCTTTGCAGTTGCGCCGTAACGTCAAGCGGCAAACAGATTTGAGTGCGGCACAGCGACGGCGGAATGTCCGCCACGCCATGACCGCTTCCGCAACCTACGATATAACAGGCGCGCACTTACTCCTGATCGATGACGTATTAACAACGGGCGCGACCGCAGATGAGGCGACTCGGGCTTTATTAACTGCCGGGGCAGCCGAAATCTCGGTGCTGGTGATCGCTCGTGGATTTGGTCTGGAGTAGCGGAACGAGTACGGAGCAATAGCGCGATCTCCCCCCACCTTGGAATCGAACCACCCACACCTCGATAGCCAGCCTTGTTTTCGTTACAACGAAGAAAGGCCGTTGCTGTCGCTGGCGAACCTCTCGCGCATTTTCGATAGCCGATACTGTTCGCCGCCGCCAACCCTCGAATTGCCATGATCGACAGCCAACTTACGCCCTCGGTGAAGAAGAAGACGCACCCTTTCCGGCGCGCTGTACTGCGCGGTCTGGCGCTGGTGTTGCCGCCGCTGTTGACGATAGTGCTACTGGCGTGGGTTTGGAACGCGATCGAATCGAATATCCTGCGACCGATAGAAGCTCTCGCCAAGCCGCAAGTGGTTTGGCTGGTGAGCGATATTCAGCCGAGCGTTCCCGCCGATCTGCCCATCGATGACTCGACGTTGCATGTCGAACGTTTGGGTCGCCCCGTGACGCTCGCCCAGATTTTCGAAGACGAAATTCCCGAAAACCTCCGCTCGATCGATATCACGGCCCGAGGCGGTCGCATTACCAGTTTCACGCAAAACGGCACGGTTTATCGCGCGGTGAGCGATGGCGAGTTTATTCCTGACGCCGTCGCGCACTATGTCGACGAACGCAAAGGTCGGCAAAAGATCGCGTCGGCCGAAGAGTACTACGATCGCTACGTGCAACTGACGTGGATGAATCGCTGGTGGGTGATTCCGATCTTCTTGTGTATCTTCGTGCTCGTGCTTTCGCTGCTGGGCAGATTTTTGGCTGCGGGCATCGGTCGTTCGCTTTGGAATCTGGGTGAGTCGATCGTCAGTCGCTTGCCGATCATTCGCAATGTCTATTCGTCGGTGAAGCAAGTCACGGATTTTATCTTCACCGAGCAAGACCTGGCCTTCACGCGCGTGGTAGCGGTGGAGTATCCCCGCAAAGGGATCTGGTCGCTCGCGTTTGTCACGGGGGAAGGCATGTTTGAAATTGGTCAGGTCGCTGGCGAAAAGGTGATCAGCGTATTAATTCCTACCAGCCCCATGCCTGCCACCGGCTTTACCATGACCGTAAAGAAGAGCGACACGATTGAAATCGATATCACGATGGATCAAGCGTTGCAGTTCATTGTGAGTTGCGGCGTGGTGTTGCCACCACAACAACTAGCAGTCAATCGCGTCGGTCCCCAACTTGCAGGCAAGGTGTTGGAGCGCATTCCCGTCGGCAGCACGTCGGACGAATGAGCATTCGACGTCCTCGTTTCCTTTCTCGCTCGCAAAGTCCGCCGCATGACCGATCAACCCCGCCTGCGTCTTGGCACTCGCGGTAGTCCGCTTGCACGGTGGCAAGCGGAATACATCGCCGCGCGGCTGACGGCATTGGGTATCGCGGTCGAGATGATTCATATCACCACGCAAGGTGACGTGAAAACGGCGCCGCTCGGTGAGATCGGTGGTCAAGGTTTATTCACGAAAGAAATCCAACGAGCGCTGCTCGACGATCGCATCGACTTGGCGGTGCATAGCCTAAAAGATCTGCCGACTGAGCATGTGCCCGGACTTGCGCTGGTCGCCGTGCCGGAGCGCGAAAGCACGGGCGATGTGCTCGTGAGCAATCGCTATCGCTCGTTGGATGCGTTACCACCCCAAGCTCGCATCGGTACTGGCAGTAATCGTCGCAAAGCACAATTGCTACATCAACGTCCCGACTTGGAAATCCTCGATATTCGCGGCAATGTCGATACGCGATTGCGCAAGCTTGACGAGGCGGAGTACGATGCCATCATTCTGGCCGAAGCGGGTTTGAAGCGGCTGGAACTCACGGGCCGCATCGCGCAGGTCTTGCCGCGCGAACAAATGTTGCCGGCGGTGGGGCAAGGCGCACTGGGAATCGAAGCGCGCAGCGATGATGTCACCACCCAAGGATTGCTCGAACCGTTGAACGAGCCGCTCACGCGCGCCGCCGTACTAGCCGAACGGGCCATGTTGCGCACGCTGCGCGGTGGTTGCCTCGCTCCGGTTGGTGCTTGGGGGCGGATCGAGCAAGATCAGTTGCATCTCGATGGCGTGGTGCTGAGCAACGATGGCATAACGCGCATCTTCGCCTCGTCGCAGGCCGACCTCGCCGATGCGGAAGCACTTGGTGTCCGCGTCGCGCGAACGCTTATCGCACAAGGTGCCGCCGCGCTGCTGCCTGATCGCGATACTTAATAGTCCAGCCAAGGTGCAGCGGCAATCTTTCGTAGCATTCCTTGCCTGCTCGAGCACGGAAACCGGACCCAATTACGCAACGGTGGGGACGCCCGCGCACCATGCAACGCAACGACTACTGACAAACCAAGATCCAACCATTAGCGCGGAGATTCCCGCAGAGCCAAGGGCGTTGTAGCGCGCGATGGCGCAGGGGATCGAGATAGAGTGCGTCGATGATCTTGAAGCCGGCGCGCTTCAAGTCGCGATTGATTTCGCGATAGCGAAAGACATGCAAGAACATGTTATTCACGCCGCGATAGAAGAAGAACTTATCGCCGGTTTCGACGTCGCGTCGAAACGTCG
>JBGSHH010000265.1:0-2794 GCA_041752355.1 Pirellulaceae bacterium
CGCTTGGGAGCGGAAACCTGCGAGAGTGCGACGCCCGAAACCAGGACAACGACGCCGAAGACAATTAACAAAGCATAGTGAGTTCGCATGGAGCCACCTCAGGCAATACAAGAAAGTGCGTAGGCGAGTTTGGTTCTTGCATCTGCAAGTCGTATGCCGATCGAGTGAATGCGGCATATCTCCGCGTTGCGGAACCATTCGATCCGCATCACGCGGGACGCGACCTCAGAAACTGCTTGCCAGCGGGCCAGTTTGCTCGTCCGACCACCAGAAAGTGTCGACGAAACGAACTCGGTGGGCTAAATCGATCTTCCTTCGGCGCGCGCCGCTTTCTCCGCATGCCGCGCTTCCGCTTCCTTGATGCTATGCGACTCACCAATCGAGGTCTTCGAGGCCGCTAGTTCGACGAGTTTGCCATAGTAAGCATGCAATTGCTGCACATCTTCCTCGCTCAAATCCTCGACGTTGATCAAGCGATTGCTAGCGCCTTCTGTGGCAGCGATCAATTCGTTGAGCTTGGCGCTGATCGCCATTGAGTCCTTGTTTTGCGTGCGTTGAATCAAGAACACCATCAAGAAGGTGATGATCGTGGTGCCAGTATTAATCACTAGCTGCCAGGTATCCGAATAGCCAAACATAGGCCCCAGGACAATCCACAACACGATTGTTCCCGCCGCCAACACGAAGGCCAACGAAGTGCCGCTCCATTGGGTAACCGCAGTCGCGATTCGCTCCAAGACATTTCGCGGATGCAAAGGCAAGGATGGCATGCTAGTCGACTTCCGAGGAGATAGATGGGTGGTGGGCTCCCCCGGCCGTGCTCAGATTATGCAACTGCCATGCCAGTCACTCTCCCGGATTCACGCGTTTGCGGTATTGCCCTGGCGTTTCGCCCGTGAGGCGTTTGAAGACGACGCTCAGGTATTCGGCATGTCGAAAGCCCGTCAGCGGGGCAATTTGTGCTAAGGCAAGATCGGTTTCCGCCAACAACTGACACGCGCGCTTGAGTTGCACCTGGCGAATCTCTTCCTGCGGCGAGCGACCAAGATAGCGCCGGAACTGTCGCTCGAGCACGCTCCGCGCCATAGGCACATGCTTCAGCACGTTGCTCACCGAAATGCCTGCACAAGCGTGTTCGCGAATGTAGCGCAGCGCGGCGGAGACCTGCGGTTGATCGATAGCCAGGATATCCGTCGATTGTCGCGTCACGATGCCAATCGGTTCGATCAAGCGCTGCGTCGCTTTGGTGCTGGCGCCGTCCATGAATTGGTCGAGCAGCGCGGCTGCTTCGTAACCGATGCGTTCGGCATTGGGCTGCACACTGGTGAGTGGTGGATCGCAAAGGATGCACAGCAACTCATCGTTGTCGACGCCGATCACCGCCACTTCCTCAGGCGATGCGAGATCGAAGCGGCGACATGCGTCGAGCACATGCTGCCCGCGCATATCGTTACACGCCATCACTCCCAGGGGCTTGGGCAAGCTCAAGAGCCAACGACCGATCTCCTCTTGCTGCTCATCCCAACTTTGCGTGACGAAGGTATCCCACTGCGATTCGAGCCGGGTGCAACTTCGCCCTGCCGAGCGCAACGTTTCCTCAAAACCCATGAATCGACGACGCGACCAATCGTGATTGGAGTAGCCGCAAAAGGCGAAGTGGCGAAAGCCGCGTTCCAGTAAGTGCCGCGCCGCCAATTCGCCAATGGCATGATGGTTGGTCCACAGATGCGGCAGACCGAGGTCGCCATAGACATCCGTCAGATCAACGACCGGCATCTGCATCTGGCGAAAACTGGCAGCCAGTTCCGGCGTCGTCCAGCGACTGATCACGCCGTCGCCATCCCAACGCGACAGCCATGCCGGCGGCTGAGCCATCAGTTCGCGCTGGTCCAAATGGAGCGACCAAGGCCCATGCTCAACGACGTAACGATTGATGCCGCGCAGTAGCCCTCGACCAAACGCGAGCGAGGTTTCGATCATCAGGAGGACGCGGCGACGACGCATGGCAGACAAAAAATCTCAGTTTGCGATGTGGCACCCAGGGGGCGATCGGATTGTCACACGGATCAGTCATATTGACATAAACTACTATCT
Source organism: Pirellulaceae bacterium (assembly GCA_041752355.1). GTDB lineage: Bacteria > Planctomycetota > Planctomycetia > Pirellulales > Pirellulaceae > JAEZGD01. The sequence continues at coordinate 2,095 of JBGSHH010000265.1, forward strand.
CACCTGGACTTGAGGATTTCAAGTGCGTCATTTGCGACTTGGATATGAGCGTATTTGGCGCGCAAAGGAGCACAATACGAGAACGGGAAATCTCATTGATTCGCACCTTTTGTTCCGGCACAATACAATGGTGGCATTACTCTCGTCTGTTGGTCGGTCGAGAGCCCTACCCGCCCGCATTCCTTGCGCCCCGCTTTCCCGCGGTTCGCAGCCTCTCAAATGGCCCCCGCATGATTGGTCGATATACATTGTCTTGGATACCTGTGGCGTTGTTGCTGTCGGTCATAGCGTGTGCTGCCGCTGAAGAACCAGCGAAGGTGACGCCTGCCGCGCCGCCGGTCGATTTCGCACGCGATATTCAGCCAATTCTGGCGCGACGCTGCTTCGCTTGCCACGGACCCGACAAAGGGGAAGGTGGCCTGCGCTTGCATCAAGCCGATACGGCCCTCTTGGAACTCGACTCAGGCGAGCACGCCATTGTTCCCGGCGAGCCGAAGAAGAGCGAAATGTTGGTCCGCGTCTCAGCCGACGACGACAGCATCCGCATGCCGCCTGAAGGCAAAGCGTTAACCGAATTGGAAGTCGAAAAACTGACGCGCTGGATTGCCGGCGGCGCGAAGTGGGAATCGCATTGGGCGTTTGATGCGCCGCGCGCGGAAGCCGCTCCCGCAGTCAAAGATCAAACCTGGGTGCGCAATCC
>JBGSHH010000266.1:0-11243 GCA_041752355.1 Pirellulaceae bacterium
CGTCACGCTCGATCGTTCCAATATCGATACGGACGCGATCATTCCCAAGCAATTCCTCAAGCGGATCGAGCGCTCGGGCTTCGAGGACTTTCTGTTCTTTGATTGGCGTTTCCATGAAGATGGCAAGACGCCGAACGCGGAATTCGAATTGAACAAGCCACGCTTCCAAGGTGCCTCCGTGCTAATCGCGCGGCGGAATTTCGGTAGCGGCTCGAGTCGCGAACATGCGGTCTGGGCGCTGGAAAACTACGGATTCCGCTCGGTTATTGCGCCCAGCTTCGCGGATATTTTCTACAACAATTGTTTCAAGAACGGCGTGCTGCCCATCGCGCTGACGGAAGAGCAAGTCGAAGACTTGTTTCAACGCACGGCCAAGCACGAAGGCTACCAGCTGTCGGTCGATCTGCAGTCGCAACGCATCACCGACGACTTGGGCCTCTCAATTCCCTTTGAGGTCGATGCGTTCCGTAAACACTGCCTCCTCAATGGCTTGGACGATATTGGCCTGACGCTGATCAATGTCGACAAGATCACCGCCTATGAAGCGGCCCACGGCATGAAACCAGCCTAGTTTGCGGGAATTGCTTGCAAAAAACGGCGCCGCCCTGGGAGGTGAATCCTCTCGTTGACCTCCCAACATCGTCTGCTTCTTGAATCTAATCGGCTCCCGCCGCTGGACCTCTCCCCCAGGCAGTTCCAACGGGGGTTGTTTGTGTCGGCGCGGTCGGCGACAATGAGGCTCCGCACTCGCCTCGCAATCTCGCCTCATATTCTCTCGGGATGTTTTGCTCTATGAGACGCTGCCTGCTCACCGCATTGCTTTGCTTGATTGGTTTCGTAAGCTACGCGGCCGACAAAGAAACCGCCAAGCTGCCACTGGGTCTGAAGGAAATCCTGCATCCAGAAGACAATCCCACATCAGCGGCAAAAGTCGAACTGGGTAAACAGCTCTACTTCGATCCGCGCCTCTCGCGCGACAACACCGTCAGTTGCGCGACGTGTCACGATCCGAAGAAAGGTTGGTCCAATGGCGACGCCGTCGCCACGGGCATCGCAGGTCAGAAAGGGGGACGGAGCTCGCCGACGATTATCAACTCCGCCTATCAGCATTTTCAATTCTGGGATGGCCGTGCGCTAAAACTCGAAGGGCAAGCACTGGGGCCGATTCAAAACCCGATTGAAATGGATATGAAACTCGATGTCCTTGTCGAGCGATTGAACAAGATCGAAGGCTATCGCAAGCAGTTTCAAGCCATCTACAAAACCGATGCCACACCGGACGCCATCGCCAAGAGCATCGCCGCTTTCGAGCGTACTGTACTCTCTGGTGATGCTCCCTACGATCGCTTCAAGGCCGGAGATAAAGCGGCTCTTTCGGAAGCGGCTCAGCGCGGCATGAAGGTATTCTTCAACAAAGGAACTTGCAGCGCTTGCCACTCGGGACCCAACTTCACCGATGGCGCGTTTCACAATCTTGGGGTGGGACTACATAAGCCCGACGCCGCCGACGTGGGACGATTTGAAATCACCAAACTCGCAGGCGATCGCGGCACCTTCAAAACGCCAACGCTGCGTGAGATTGATCGCACCGCCCCCTATATGCACGATGGCAGTTTGAAAACCTTGGAGGAAGTCGTCGCGTATTACGACAAAGGCGGCTTCCCCAATCCGCAACTCGATGAGGAGATCTTCCCGCTCAAGCTTTCGGAACAAGAGCGGGCCGATCTGGTTACATTTCTGAAAGAAGGGCTGAGTAGCGAAAGCTATCCTGATATCGAACCGCCGACTCTGCCCAAATAATCTGAACCTGCCAATACTCACACCTTTGGAGAAAACCTTATGAAGCGTTTGCTGTGGTCCCTGACCTGTGCTGTCACGATGGCGCTGAGCGCGCAAGCTGCTCAGGCGGAAACGAAAGTCGAAACGGTCATCGAAGGCTTGAACAATCCATGCGGAGTCGCCATTCAACCGGAGACCGGCACCATCTTTGTCGCCGATAGCGGCAATTTGAAGGTCGTGCGAATCGTCAACGGCAAGGCCGAAGATGTCATCACCGGCTTCACTAAGGACGTTTACGGCAAAGGTCCGATGTACGATATCAGCCCATTGGGACTGGCCTTCATCGACAAGGACACGCTCGTGGTGGGCGGCGGCGGCAAGCCCGATGGCGAAGAGCAACTGCTGGTTTATACGATACCAGCCGCAGGTCAGCCCGCGATTGCGGCGGACAAAACGAAGTTTCCTGCCATGACGTTGGCCGCCACGGATGATCTCAAAGGCGAAGGCAATTTCTACGGCATAGCGGTCACCAAGAACGCGATTTATGTCACTTCCAACGGCGACGACACCAAGGGCTGGGTTGCCAAGGCCGATATCAATGGCACCAAGGTGGAGAAGTTCGCCCGCTTTATCGCGACTAAGGAAGCCGTGGAAGTGGATGCTCCGGTCGGCATCACGATCAGCCCGCGCGGCGAAGTTGTGATCGGCCAGATGGGTGAAATCAATGTGCCCGAAGATGGCCTCGTGACCTTCTACAATGCCAAGACAGGCGCAAAACTGCTCAACCTCAAGGCTGGCCTCTACGACATCACTTCGCTCGCCTATAGCCCCAAAGGCCAACTGTACGCGCTCGACTTCGCCTGGATGGATACGACCAAAGGTGGCCTGTTCCAGCTGGTCGCCGAGATGAAAGAGGGCGAGCAATCGCTGAAGACCACCAAGCTCACATCGCTCGACAAGCCCACCGCCATGACCTTTGACAAAGATGGCACGCTGTACATCACCGTCATCGGCACCAAGAAAGAAGGCGAAGACAAGCCCGCTGGCAAGCTGCTGAAAATCGCTCCTGGTTTGTAGTTTGACCTCGGTTGGATGAATCTACCGACCACCGGCGAATCTCGCGATTTGCCGGTGGTTTTTTCGTCGGTGAGTCGGCACTAACCTGACATGCCCTTGCTCGTTGCGGCGCAAGGCCTTATGATAACGCGTTATGTCTTTACCGGCCCTAATAGGGGGCCAGGTAACACGGCGTTGTCGTGATTGTTCAGCTTGGGATCTGGTGGCTATGGATATCGGCTCGTATTTGGTACTCGCACCCCTTCTCTGGGCTCAGGCCGAAGCTGCCGATGGCGCCGCCAAATCGCCGTTCGATTTCGCATTCTTCTTGCCGATGGTCATGATCGGCGTGTTGTTCTATTTCATGCTGATTCGCCCCGAACGCAAGAAAAAGAACGAGATGGACGAGCTGCTCAAAGGGTTGAAAAAGAATGACCACGTGGTGACGGTGGGCGGGATTTTCGGCACTGTCGTCAACGTGCAAGAGAACTCCGACGTCATCACCTTGCGGGTCGATGAGAACACCAATGCCAAACTCCGCGTCCGCCGCAGTGCCATTAGCGCCATCGTGAAGGATGACGAACCGACCAGCAAGGAAGCCAGCGCGTAGTGCCCCAGCGGCCAATCCCGACGCCTTTCATTTATCTCCACCGCACATTTGAGTCTTTGACGGAAGCGAAGAAAGTCCTCTCATGTTCGATCATGTGTTTAGCTCGTTACTCGCACAAGCCATCCAATCCACCACCGCGCCGGTGCCAGCCACCAGCATGGCCCAGGTCTTGACGACGCTCGGCTTGCTCTTGGTGAGCACGGTCCCTCCGTACTTGCTTGGCGTCTATTTGGCCAAGTCGATCCGCATGGCGGACTACGGCAACAGGCTGGGTTTCATCTTCCTCAGCATTGGCTTGGGGATCATGGTTCTCGTGGCCAGCGGCATCAAGGACGAGAACGGCAAACCGAGGTTTGGCCTGGAGCCGAAGTTTGGTATCGATCTCAAAGGTGGCGTAATCCTAGTTTACGAAATCAACGACGAGGAAACCAAAGCTTCGAACGAACAAGAGGGCGAGGCCCGCGACGTCACGGTCGGCGAAGTGGTGTCCTCGCTGACCACGCGTCTGAATCCCAGCGGCGTGAACGAGATTCAGATTCGCCCCTTCGGCGAAAACCAGATTGAAATCGTGGTGCCAGACGTTGGTCCCGAAGAAGTAGAATCGATTAAACGTCAGGTCGCCAACGCCGGTAAGCTCGAGTTCCGCATCTTGGCGAACGACCCCGAGCGCGACGAGGCCATGAATATCGTCCGCAACGACCCGCTGCAACGTCGCGACAAAGAAGTGCGCAACGCCGAAGGCGTCCTCGTCGGCAAGTGGGCGCGCGTGATGTGGGATGAAGAACGCAAAACAAAGAAGCCCGAACTGAGCGTCTTCGTGCCACAGGGCATGTTCCGCGACGCCCTGACCGGCGAACTGCTGACCGAAGCCAGTCGCATGAATCAGGCGCAATTCCAAGCCTATTTGAAACAACGTGAAATCGAAAACGTCGACGTGTTGGTCGTGGTCGATCCGAACAAAAAGAAGTGGGTGGGTGGTGATGATATCGCCCAATCCAGCCTGGGACATAACAATCTTGGCGATCCGATCGTCGAGTTCATTATGAAGTCCGGCGGCGCAGCGCGGATGGGGGATCTTACAGGCGATAATACGTCCGACAAGAACAATAACTACTATCGCTTTCTGACGATCGTGCTCGACAACAACGCGCGTTCGGCGCCGAGCATCAATAGCATGATCAGCAGCAACGGCATGATCACTGGCTCGTTTACCAAGAAGGAAGTCGAGTTTGTCGTCGGCATTTTGAATGCAGGCAAGTTGCCCGCCGTGATGTCGCCCGAACCGATTAGCGAAAACCAAATCAATCCGCTGCTGGGCTTGGACACAATCCAAAAAGGCTTGATGTCGATTCTGATTTCGGTCTCGGCGGTGTTGGTGTTTATGCTGTTCTATTATCGCTTTGCCGGAGCGGTCGCCTGTTTCGCGCTGATTGTGAACTCGATTTTGGTAATCACGTTCATGATTCTCATGAAAGCCGCTTTCACACTGCCTGGCATCGCAGGCATGGTGCTGTCGGTCGGTATGTCGGTGGATGCCAACGTGCTGATTTTCGAGCGTATTCGCGAAGAATTGCAGCGTGGCGCCGCTTTGCGGATGGCGATTCGTAATGGCTTTGCCAAGGCGATGTCGACGATTATCGACTCCAACGTCACGACGATGATCACCGCCGTGGTGCTCTACGTGATCGGTAGCGAACAACTCAAAGGCTTCGCCGTAACGCTCATTTTGGGCATCTTAATGAGCATGTACACCGCCATCTTCTGTTCCCGCGTGATCTTCGATATCGCCGAGCGGAAGCGCTGGATTTCGACGCTCAACATGATGGATTGGTGGGGCAAATCGAATATCGACTTCGTGAAACTGTATAAGCCTATGATGGCAGCCAGCGCGGTGCTGATCGCGATTGGCATCGCCGCAGTAGTGGCGCGTCGCGAGACGCTGTTCGATATCGACTTCCGGGGCGGCACTTCCATCGAAATGATGCTCCTTGAGCCAATGACCGAAGGCGAAGTCCGTAAGAAGCTCGAGTCGAAGTTTGGGCCGGAGAAGGTCGATTTCTCCGTAACGGCCATCAACAATGTTTCCGATCAAAAGAACGGCACGATTTATAAGATCGATACATCGATCCCGCAGGTCGAGGTGCTGGAGAAGACGCTGGAAGAGATCTTCACAGGCGCATCGGGCAGCATGCTGACGACGAACAAAGTGGACGTGGTCGAAGTCGCGACTTCTGCACCATTCGGTCCCGCTGCCGAAGCCGCCGCCCTTCGCGACTTGCAGAACAAGAAGAAGGCGAGCAATACCGCCGAGATGCCTCTGGACGAAGGAACGACCAAAAAGAAGACCGATCGCGATTCGTCGTTCAAGACCGACGAACCCAAGACTGACGAACCCAAGACCGACGAACCCAAGAATGACGAACCTAAGACTGACGAGCCTAAGACTGACGAGCCTAAGACTGACGAACCTAAGACTGACGCGGATAGTTCCGTTCTGCGCAGCGATGTGCCTGTAGATTTGTTGGCCCTAGCAGTGCAAGAGGAGCCAGCCACAGAAACTAAAGACGAGGACGCTCCCGCCGCTGATCCGGCTAAGAGTTCCGACGAGCCCAAGACCGATACGGTCGACGAGCCTAAGACCGAAACGCCGACGACCCAAGAGCCCAAGACGGAAACTCCCACCACTCCGCCGACGACTACTCCTCCCACCACCGAACCAACTGGCACAGACTCGGAGACGAACGGTTCCGACGTGAAACCAGCTCCAGCACCGGTGGCACTTGAGTACAGCGAAGTCGATTTGACGTTCAAGTATCCCTTGAACGCCCGCACATTACACATGTCGTTAGCCGACGCGATCCAGAAACTGCAGGACGAAAACAAGCTCACGCGCAAAGTGTGGGATTTGGAAACGCCCCAGCCTTCCTGGTTGCAGCTAGAGCCGAAAGGTCGCTCGGCAGACTGGACGCCGGATAGCAGCATGAAGTTTGACAAATGGACGATTCGCATCGCGTCATCCGTCGACGATACGAAATTGATCGCCACGGAGGTGAAGGACCATTTGGAACACACCACCGTATGGCAATCGGCCAGCAAGATCGGTGGCAAAGTCGCTGGCAAGACCCGCAATCAGGCCGCCTGGGCGGTATTTGTGAGCTTGCTGGGGATTGTCGGCTACGTCTGGATTCGGTTTTCCAAACTGGCCTATGGCGTAGCGGCAGTGATAGCCTTGTTGCACGACGTGCTCGTGACAATCGGCCTGATCGCACTCAGCGCTTATGTGGCGAACTTCCTGGGCTTTCTGTTAATCGAGGAATTCAAGATCAGCTTGACCGTGATCGCGGCCATCCTGACGCTGATCGGTTACTCCCTCAACGATACGATCGTTACGTTCGACCGGATCCGCGAAGTCAAAGGCAAGAGTCCTCACTTAACCACCGAGATGATCAACCGCAGCATCAATGAAACCCTCAGCCGGACCTTCCTTACCGCTGGTACGACGTTGATCGTGGTCTTGATCCTCTACGCATTGGGTGGCTCAGGCATTCACGGCTTCGCGTTTTCCATGCTCGTGGGTGTGGTCGCGGGTACGTATAGCTCGGTGTTTATCGCCGCGCCGCTCCTCCTCTGGATGGGAAGTGGCGAGAAAGCCAAGCCGGCACCAACATCGCAAAAACCACAAAAGGCCAAAGTGTAGTGGTGGTTATGTTTGGGATTTGAATTCCACGTTTGCCTGATGCGGCTCCCAGTGGTTGTGAGCCTTTTGCCGCTTGCTCTCGTCGGCCAAACTTCGGCGCATTTAGCCGTGGTGACGAGCAGCCGAGTTTATGTGCGACGGGGTTCAAAATCCTGCCGATGTCACCGATAAGGGCCGCTTCCGCTTTGGAAGCTGCTCGCAACTAAGGTGGCACAGCGGCATGGAATCAGGGCAAAAATTTCGCTTGGTGTTCGGCGTAGTTGGCGTGGGCTTGTTAGCGGCATTGCCGTTTGCTCGGTTGCAACCAACCTCCACGAATCCAACGCGCGAAAGTGACAGGCGTCCATGGGACGTGCGCGATGCCGCACCGCGCGTAACGACGGAAATCACCGCCTCCCCAGCGGTTGGATTGCAAGATGCCGATCGGTTCGATAATGGTCCGCTGGCACCGGCGCCCCCCATCATCTCGCGCAGCCAACTCGACGAGCATGGCCTGCCGCCGGAGTTGCCGGGGCGATATCACTCGTTGTTTCAAGATTCCCCCCAAGCACCCGCCCGAGTTCTCAACGAGCCTGCTCCGCAGCGCGCAGCGGAGATGTCGTTGTCGGAGCCGAAAGTGCGCGCGGTCGATACCGAGCTGGAGCGGACGCATCGCGTGGTCGACGGCGACACGCTGGCGCGTCTGGCCAAGCGCTACTGGGGCGACGAGGCACTCGCCGATCAGCTCTATCAGGCCAATCGCGCGGTGCTGACCACGCCTGACCCGCTGCCGCTGGGTGTTACGCTGCGTATTCCCCAGGCAAAGCAGCCCGTCGCGGCGGAGCAACTGCCTTCGCCGCCAGCTTCCACGATCGTCAAGCAACCTGCCTTGCTCTCGCCAGCCATCGCTTCGCCGGCCATTGCTTCGCCGACAAGCGAACCGACAAGCGACGAAGCGTTAACGCCAATTCCGCCTGGCACATTCTCCAATCGCCCTTAGCCAGGCCCGCGCGGGTCGCCGCTGTGGTCTGATTCGCTCTCGCAGCACCTCGACGCCGAATTGACAATCGCGCCCGTAGCGATACTATGTCTGTGTTCGGAAGTCGTTGTCCCCCATACGCTTTCGATTTGATTCACGCCGCTTGCAGCGCAGGAGATTCGCCCGTGATTACCGCCGCCCCGAAGACCCAGTTGGAACATGCTCGCGCTGGCGAGATCACCGCCGAAATGGAATTCTGCGCGAAGCGCGAAGACCTCTCGCCGGAACTGATTCGCGACGAAGTAGCGGCCGGACGGATGGTCATTCCCGCCAATAAGGTCCATCTGACGAAGAAGCTGGAGCCGATGTGCATCGGCATTGCTGCCAGTTGCAAGATCAACAGCAACATCGGCAACTCGGCCGTCACCAGCAACATTCAGGAAGAGCTCGACAAGCTGCACGTCTCGGTGCATCACGGTGCCGACACGGTGATGGATCTTTCGACCGGTAAAGACATCGACAACATTCGTGCCGCCATTATCGACGCCTCGCCGGTGCCGATCGGGACGGTTCCGATCTATCAAATGTTGGAGGAACTCGGTGGCAATATCGAGGACATGCGCCCGCAGCATTTTCTGGACATGGTCGAGCATCAAGCCAAGCAAGGCGTCGATTACATGACGGTCCATTGCGGTGTGCTGCTGGAACATTTGCATCTGACGACGCAGCGCGTGACCGGCATCGTCAGTCGCGGCGGCTCGCTGATCGCCAAGTGGATGATGGTCCATCGCCAACAGAATCCGCTCTATACGCACTTTGAAGACCTCTGCGACATCATGCGCGAGTACGACGTCACCTGGTCGCTCGGCGATGGCTTGCGCCCCGGTTCGATCGCCGACGCCAGCGATGCCGCGCAGTTCGCGGAACTCGATGTGCTGGGCGAACTCACCAAGCGCGGCTGGGCCAAGGGAACGCAAGTCATGGTCGAAGGTCCAGGCCATGTGCCGATGGATCAGATCGATATGAACATCAAGCGACAGATTGAAGTATGCGAAGGGGCGCCGTTCTATGTGCTCGGCCCCCTCGTGACCGATATCGCTCCTGGCTATGACCACATCACGAGCGCGATTGGCGCGGCGCTAGCTGGCTGGAGCGGCGCAGCGATGCTGTGCTATGTCACACCCAAGGAGCATCTCGGCTTGCCCAACCGCGAGGATGTGAAGCAAGGCGTGATCGCTTATAAGATCGCCGCGCACGCCGCCGATCTCGCTCGGCATCGCAAGAATGCTCGCAAGCGCGACGACGCCCTCAGCGCCGCCCGCTTCGCCTTCGATTGGAAAGAGCAATTCCGCTTGTCGCTCGATCCCGAAACGGCTCAAGCCTATCACGACGAAACGCTGCCGCAGGACACGTTCAAATCGGCCCACTTCTGCAGCATGTGCGGTCCGAAGTACTGCTCGATGAAGATCACCGAGGATATTCGCAAGATGGCGGACGCGAACGAGTTGGTGCAAATCGTGGAACCAGCCAAGTCGTAGGCATCGTCGGGTGTGCGCAACACACTCGTGCGGATCATCGCCACGCGAAGTAAAATGGTTTGAGGAGATAAACTCATGGCCACTGTTATTTCCGATCGCGCTTATACTCCAGAAGACCTGCTGCAAATGCCGGACGGGGACCGGTATGAACTCGTGAACGGCCAACTTGTGGAGGGAAACATGAGCGGACTAGCGACCTATCTTGCATTGGCTATCGGCGGCGAATTGCGCAATTTCGTCCGCGCTCACAAACTCGGCGTGGTCTTCGGTTCGGAAGCTCAATATCAATGCTTTCCGAACGAGCCGCGCAAGATTCGCAAGCCGGACGTTTCCTTCGTGCAAATCGGTCGCTACTCCGACGAGATCATGCACGGGTTCATTCGCATTCCGCCCGATCTAGCGATCGAAGTCGTCTCGGATAACGACACGTACTACGAAGTCGAAGTCAAGATTCACGACTACCTCTCGGCTGGCGTGCGGTTGATATGGGTCTTCAATCCGCCCACGCGCAGCGTACGTGTGATTCGCTTGGATGGCGGCACGCAGGAACTCGCGGCGAGCGACACGCTCAGCGGCGAAGATGTCGTGCCTGGACTGGCGATTCCCGTGGCGACCATCTTTGAATTGCCGAGCCCACCTACTCCATGAATTCAAACCGAACAGAGCTAAAGCCATAGTTTGATGGGCACCGGCTATTTGATTGTGAATCCCGCGAAGAGGCAATTCTTCGACCCGCCTCAGTTTGGCGACAACGGACGGAACTCGGGCGTTCTCATTGGCTGCCATGCGACCGCCCTCGCATTTCTCGTCTGCCAGTCAAATTACCCGCTGCGACTGGGAATTCTCCAAGGTTCATGGGTCGGTGATCGGGTAATACTGGCTGGTGATAACAGTGAACCTCTGGAGGACTTCCGCACTCACGCAAGTGATGAAGATCGCCAGCATGGCGATTGGTATCGTCTAGCTTGCAATGAGTTCGAGAATATCAGCGGGAAATTGATCGTTTTGCTCGCGGACAGTGACGATGAATTTCTACAATCGTTCGTGAAGCATTCTCACGAGGCGGGCGAAATATCGCTATTTCTCACGCTTGGTGATGCCAGATTTAGCCTGGAACATGATCCAATCTATGCTTCTGGCTGTCGCAAAATTGCAGTCGCATTAAATGACGTTTGGGGCTCGAAATGGGTCTCACATTACAAGAAGCAACGCGCTGTAGGTTGGCGCGCTCCCACGGGCAAGAGCACCTAGTACGAAATCCGTCTTGCGTATGATTCATCACGATACAGTGAAGCAGATGGTGTGCTTCGCACACCCTAAGTGATTCTTAGCGGACTCCCATGACGTTGCCGCGCATTATCTATTCGCCGCGTTATAACATCAGTGGCTACGGTATCGAGAAGTGGCATCCGTTTGATGGCCAGAAGTACGGCAAAACTTGGGACGCTATTCAAGCGAAGTTTCCCGCTGCCAAACAATGCCTGATCCAGCCCCGAAATCAAGTCGGTCGTCAGGCAATAGCGCGGGTGCATGCGGCGGAACATTTGCAGCAGCTTGGCACAGCGGCCTATCTCGCCAAAGTTTTTGAAACGCCCAAGGCGGCAT
>JBGSHH010000267.1:0-3325 GCA_041752355.1 Pirellulaceae bacterium
TTCGGATCGAAGCCATACAAGAAGCCGGTCTTGTCTTCGGGTTGGCCTTTGAGATCCTTCGAGTAGGCGAGCAGCAATTGGTCTTTGTCGTTCACTTTGGTGATGAGGGGCGTGGACCACGAGCCGAACGATTGATCTTTATCCCACACGGTCTCGCCTGTCTTTTTATTGACGGCCAGCAGGAAGTTGCGTCCCTCTTTCTCATTGGGGCCGCACCACAGTATCGCCAGGTCGCCATACAGCACAGGCGAAGCGCCATTGCCGAAGGGGTGTTCCCAAGTTCCTAGATCGGTGCGCTTCCAAAGTTCTTTGCCGGAGAAGTCGTAGCAGTACATGCCTGCCGAACCAAAGCTCACCACGGCGCGCTCGCCATCGAGCGCTGGCGAAGCGTTGCAGTACCAGTTCTCATTCCAGTTGCGTTCCTTCTGGGTGTATTCGACATCCTTTCGCCACAACTGCTTGCCGTCGGCGCGGGCCAGGCAGAGCAAGCTCCGCTGCGTGCCACCTTTGTTGGCTTGTGTGAGAAAGATCTTGTCGCCCCAGATCACCGGCGTGGAATTGCCTGGATGCTCGAGCGGGATCTTCCACTTGACGTTCTCGGTTTCGCTCCAGGTGAGCGGGAGGTTGGTTTCGGCGCAGTGGCCTTGGCCGGTTGGTCCGCGCCAGGCGGGCCAGTTTTCGGCGCAGAGGGTGTTGCACAAACAAAGAAGCACGAGCGTGGTGAGATTGCGGATCATGGGCGTGAGGTGGGAATAGAGAGGGAGGGAAGGCCAAACCCAGCAGCGCTGGGTATTCTCCCGCTTGCGCGAGCCAAACGCAAGCAATTTCAAAACAAGAAGCCGCTGCAGCGTTGCTTGCAGCGGCAAGAATAAAGCAAAGGCAAATTCACGGCAGGCTGGAAGCCTACCCCACGTTAATAGCGCGGCGTGTTGGGTCGTGCGACGGGAATGGTGGGAACAGGGGGCGGGGGGAGTAGGATCGGGCCAGAGGGTTGGTTCGCCTTGATGATCGCGGAGTACTCGCGCAACAGTTCAAACGTGGCTTGAAACTCCTGTCGCTTGGCAAGGTTCGCATACGTCGGCGATTGCGCGATGGTGGTGTAATGCGCGAGGACGGCATCCAGCACCGCGGGATCGGGCGTTCGGCTCGCGTCCAATGCTTCCGCAGGCAACGCAAGATAGCTCTGCCATTTGTCGTCGAGCAGCGGTGTGAGACTGGTGTACGCCTTGGTCAGTGCTGGAACGACATTGGCTAGCTCGGCGTTTTCGCCGGTGACATTTCCGCCGCCTGGCGTTTGCGCGCCGGCTTCGCCTTGGTTGGTGACCGAGGCAACGTATTCGACAAGGTTCGAGGCCGATTGCGGAATCTGTCGCGGCAACTGATTCACGGCGCTGCCATAGAATGTGTCGTGGGCGAATGAATCGATTTCAATCGCTGAGCCATCGAGCGACACGCCTGCGAACAAGCCCCGGCTGCGCGCGTAGGAAAGGATCTCCGCTTTCAGTTGCAAATCGGTGGCCGCTTCCACGCGACGACCGACAGGGCCAGCGGCTGCGGCGGCATCCGCACCGAGTGTGAACTTGCCTTTGAGCAGGTTTTGAATGCTGCGTTCGGAACGAAAGACGAGGACGACATCGCTCGATTGGGCGCCGATCTGCCAACCGACGCTACCGCCGGTGATGGTGATGAATTGCGGCAGGCTCCAAGCCCCTTCCTTGTCGCGGACCAGTAGCACGCCATGCCCGCGCCGCACGCCGCCAATGAAACCGATCTTGATCACATCGGGTATGATCGCCACGGCATACGCTTCGGAGAGCATTTTCTCGGGGATGCGCTTCGAGGGATTCGCGAGCGCTTCCTGCAGGCAGATCTTGGCCGACGCGATGGTGTCGCTGGGGGAATCAGCCTGCGCCGGACGGGCCAGCAGCAAACCGCCAGCGACCGCCAGTAAGAGGAAGACGTATTTCATGGCGAATCCTTTCGAGGGTGACGAAATGCGGGGTTTCGGAGCATTAACTTAGTCCATCTGGCGGGTGCGCGGCAATTTCAGTTTTTCGCAGTTTGGCGGGAGGTTGTAACCGGTTTGGGACGGCGAGACACGGTAAGATGGGGAAGCAAAGGGAACAGGAAAAACCCTTCTCCCTGTGGGAGAAGGTGGCTGAGGAACGAAGCCGGATGAGGGTTTGCAGTGTTTGCTTTGAGGCGCGTCGTGAACTCGTAAGAGTTTAAACCCTCACCCCAACCCTCTCCCACGGGGAGAGGGAGCAGGAAAGACTCATGATGCCAGAAGCTGACAACCTAGCCCTGATCCGCCTGCGCGAGGTTCGCAAGAGCTACGTACTCGACACGATTACGGTCAATGCACTCGCCGGCGTTTCGCTCGATATCGCCGCTGGCGAGTACGTCACGTTGCTGGGGCCATCGGGCTCAGGTAAGTCAACGTTGATGAATACGCTGGGTTGCCTCGATCGCCCCACGAGCGGCAGCTACTTGCTGGATGGCTTGGAGGTGGTCTCGATGACGCGCGATGAGCGTGCCGCGCTCCGCAACGCCAAGATGGGCTTCGTGTTCCAGAGCTTCAACCTCCTGGCGCGGACCAGCGCGACCGAGAACGTCGAATTGCCGCTGCTCTACAACCAACGTTTCAACGCCAAACAACGCAAAGCCAAGGCGGTAGGTTTGCTGGAGCGGGTGGGACTGGGAGACCGGCTGGATCATCATCCCGGTCAGCTTTCAGGTGGTCAGCAGCAACGGGTGGCGATCGCCAGAGCCTTGGTAAACGATCCGGCGATTCTGATGGCGGACGAGCCAACCGGCAACTTGGACTCGCGCACGAGTCGCGAGGTGATGCGACTGTTTCGCGAACTCAACGAGCGCGACGGCATCACCATTATCCTCGTCACGCACGATCAAGAGGTCGCTCGCAACAGCAAGCGTGCAGTGGTGCTGCGCGATGGCGAAGTGGTCGAGGATACAAACAACTTCGATCAGGCGATCGCACACTTGCACCCGCGCGATGAAGTCGACGCGGAGATGGTCGAGGAGTGACAACCAGCCTCGAAGCGCGAGCGAGGACAGGGGTATGGTGGGGTTGGCATAGCGCCGCGGAGATGGGGGGATGTCGAAACCCATGGAACCCAGTAGGACGGATATCATCATCCGTCCCCGTGGGATTGCCGCGCGCGGGACGCGACCCATGGAACCCTTGGCGTCGTTCGGCCGGGGACGTCAAACGATCTCCGCGGCGCTGGGGTGGCGCAGGCATAACCCTGTCCTCGCTGGCGCTTCGGGCTGGTAAGGAGAGCCAAAATTGACACCCACTACT
>JBGSHH010000268.1:0-7055 GCA_041752355.1 Pirellulaceae bacterium
CGCGCAGATTTTTTGCTGGCATCCCCCGATTTCGTTCGCTAAAGTAGCTCCTAACGTGAACCAGAATTCGCCAGCCCGCGTCTTCTTTGGCGGGCTATTCTCGTCTTATCGCAACGGGCTACCATGTCGACAACTTTCGCCGAAGATACGACCGTCACCGTAAGCAGAGTTCGCGATCTGTACGATCGCGGGCTCTATCTACAAGCCTATCAGGCAGGCAGCGCTTGGGGCGCGCTCGCCGATTGGCCGATGGTCGATGGTCGCATTCTCGCGGGACGCCTGGCGAGCCATTTGGGCGCGGCGCGGTTGGCCAATTGGTTGATGCGCTGCACGTGGAAGGCCGCGCCCGATCATGCCGAGGCCCGTTACTACCATGCTTATTCGCTCTGGCGGCGGCGTGGACCGTATCGCGCTTGGCGCTTCGTGAATCAGTTCATCGAGCCGCCGGCGGAAACTTCCGACGAAGTGCGCGCTTCGTGGTATGGCTTGCTGGGCGAAATCTCCGGCATGTTGCGCGATTTCGATACCGCCGAGCATTGGCTGCGCCGCGCCGACGAAGTCGCGCCCCAGAGCCCTTGGGTCCAAGTTTGCTGGGCGACCGTACGGGAATTCGAAGATCGCTACGAGGAAGCACTCGCCGCGTCGCAGCGCGCGATGACGTACCGCCCTTGGTATCGCGCCGCGGCGCAATCGGCGGGACACCTGCTCACGCTGTTGGGCCGCGATGATGAAGCGCGCGAACTCTTGACCGAAGCGATGCAGCACGTCGAAAGCAGCGCCCTGGCGATTCAGCTGTACGCGTTGCAAATCGAACTGAAGGACTACGCAGCGGCGGGCAAGTTGCTCACGCGCTTTCAAGAGCTTTCGCCGCTGTTGGAGAAGGAATCTGCCAAATGGTTCGCCTCGCAGCGCTCTGAAATCGCCTATCACACCGGCAATGTGCCGCTGGCGATTGAAGAAGCCAAGCAGACGGATAGCGAGTTCTTCAAAGCGCTGGTGGTGAATTTGGAAGATCCCGCCCGCGCCGACGGCAAGGAAGTGATCCTCGATGTCCCCTTCGTGCGGCAGCATCACGTCACCTGCGCGCCGGCCACGCTCTCCGCGCTCAGCCGCTATTGGTCGATGCCTGCCGATCATTTGCAGGTGGCGGATGAGATTTGCTACAACGGCACGTCGAACTTCAGCGAGCGCAAATGGGCGCGTGAGAATGGCTGGATCACGCGCGAATTCTCCGTCACCGAAGCCAGTACCGCGGCGCTGATCGATCGCGGCATTCCCTTCACCTTCACCACCGTCGATCCCGCCAATTCGCACTTGCAAGCGATCATCGGCTACGATTCGCGCCGCGGCACGGTGCTGGTCCGCGATCCGTTTTGGCGCAACGCAGGCGAAGGGCTCGCGAGCAAAATCTTGGAACGCTATCGCGCGTACGGTCCGCGCGGCATGGCGATGGTGCCCGAAGTGCAGGCGGAGAAACTCGCCAGCCTCGATCTGCCGGACGCTCCGTTGTGGGATCAAGTCCACGAGCTCGATGGCGCGCTCACGCGGCACAAGCGGCAACAGGCGCAAGAAATCTACGACGCCATGCTCGCGGCAGCGCCGGATCATCGCTTGACGTTCGCGGTACGGCACCGTTTGTCGATCTACGACGGCAATCCGACGGAACAACTCGCGGCGGTCGAGCAATTGCTGACGGTCAATCCCGACGACCAAGCGCTACAAAATGAACGCCTGGCGTTGATGCGGCATCAAGGGAGTCGCGAGGAGCGGCTGCAGATCTATAAGGAGCTGTGCGCAAAGAAGGAATGCCATCCGATCTTCTGGCAGTACTACGCGCAAGAACTGCGGCTGGACGCGCGGCAACACAGCGACGCTTTGTGGTTGCTCTCGCGCGCTATTCGTCGCTGGCCGACCGAAGGGGCGAACTATTACATTCTGGCGAACATCTACACCGACCAGCGGCGGTTCGATGAAGCGCTCGAACTCTATCGCTTCGCCGCCTGCTTGAGCGACAAAGACGAACAATTCTCGCAGGCGTACTACTCGGCGGCGGCGTGGTTCAAGCAATCCGATGCGGTCGAGAAGTTTCTGTCTGATCGCTTCGAGCGGATGGGGAAGAAATCGGGCCAGCCTGCGAAGACGCTGATCAGCGCGCTGATGCAAGTCAATCGCTATCACGAGGCGATGGAGATCGCGGAGGCGGCCATTAAGCTGCGGCCTGAAGATGGCGACCTGTTGCTGTTCGCGGCCGATGTGTATCTGGCTGCCAGCAGCGAGAACCTGCCGCGCGCGATGGAGTTGATCGAAGCGGCGCGCGATAAGTGTCCGCGCGGGCAATGGCTGCGAACCGCCGCGCGCTTGGAATACAACGCGGGCGGGCAGCATCAGGCGCTGGCGCATTGGCGAGAAATCCTCGTGATGCAACCGCTAGCCATCGACGCCCATCGGCAGGTGGCGCGACTGCTGGCGGAAACGGAAGGAACGGCGGCGGCGCTGGCGCACTTGCAGGCCGCGTGCGATCGTTTCCCGCATCACTATCCGTTGCATGAGTTGTGGGTGGAGTGGCTGGCGGATGAGCCGGCGTCGGTGCGCGAGCCGATCATTCGCCGCGTGGTCGCGATGATGCCTGACGATGCGGCGATGCATCGCGATTTGGCCTATTTGCTCGCTGGCGAACGACGTTTTGACGAAGCCTGGGCCGAAGCGGATATCGCGGGCCGCCTGGATCCCAACAATCCTTCCCATCCGATACTGCCGGCGATCTTGTATCGTCGGCAAGACCGGTTCGAGGAAGCGAAAGTGGAGTTGCGACGGGCAATTGAGCTGTCGGTCGATTCCGACTACGCCATCGCGGCGCTGGTCGATCTATGCGAGAGCCGCGCCGAACGACGGGCAGCCTTGGAGTTCGTGCAGCAACAACTCGTCAAGCAAGTCACCTTTGGCGATGGCTTGCTCGCCTTTCGCGAACACGCGCGCAGTGTGTTGGAAGCGGACGAACTGCTCGCATTGCTGCGCGATGCACTCGCGGAACGTCCCGATCTGTGGCACGCCTGGTCGGCGGTGGCGCAACAGCTGCTTTCGATGCATCTGTTGGAAGACGCCTGGGCGACGATCGAGACGGCCAACGCGCGGTTTCCACTTTTGCAGCGATTGTGGCTCGATCGTTCGCAAATCTGTCGCGCGCGGCACGATTCCGCTGGCGAGCGCGCGGCGCTGGAGAACGCGCTGCGCATAAATCCCAGTTGGAACGTGGCGGTGCATGCGCTGTGCGAGGTGTACGAACGGGAACGCGATTATGCCAAGTGCAAGGAATTGCTCGAGCAAGCGATCGTTCGCAATCCGTTTGACGCTGTCAGCTTCGTCATGCTCGGCGAGATGCTGTGGCGACTGGACGATCAGCCTGGCGCGCTCGCGCGCGTGCAGCAAGCGGTGCAACTGGAGCCTGGCAACGAACAAGCCTGGGACTATCTCAACGCTTGGAGCGAGCGGTTGGAATGTCCCGAGAAGGCGCTCGAATCGGCGCGCGAGCTGACGGAACGTCGCAGCGGCGAAGCCCGGTCGTGGCTCGTGCTGGCGCGAATGCTCGATGCGCCGGAGCAACTCGACGAACGGCTGGACGCCATCGAGCGCTGCCTGGCGCTCAATCCGCGTTGCACCGATGCCTACGACTTGCAGGCGACATCTTTAGCCTACGCGCAGCGCTTTGACGAAGCGCTGCGCGTTTGCCAGCCACCTGCGTTCAACGCGCATCCGCCGATGGAACTGCGCGCGCGAGCCGCCTGGGTCGAATACGAACGGGGCGATACGCAATTGGCCATCGATCGCTTGCGAGCGGTGGTGGAAGATGAGCCGCATTTTTATGGCGCGTGGTCGAAGTTGGCCGAATGGTGCCAGATGGCGCAAGATCTGCCAGGCTATTTGCAGGCCGCCGAAGCGATGGTGAAAATCAGCCCGCAGTACGAAGTCTGCCAAGGGATCGTGGGAGAAGCGCGGCAAATGAGCGGGGACCTCGCCGGCGCGAAGGAAGCTTTCACGCACGCCTTCGCGCTCAATCCCAACTACGAATTCGCAGGCAACAGCTTGTTCGATCTGCAACTCGAGGCTGGCGAACTCGCGGCGGCGCGCACAACGCTCGACATCTTGCTGCAACATTCCGACTCGGCGCTCGTCCTGGGGCGCGACGTGCAACTCGCAGGCAAGACGTCCGATCGCGAGCGCGCACTGGCAGGATTGCAGAAGCTGTGCACGCTGGCAGCCGAGACGCGCTGGCCGCTGGCGATCGCCGTGCAGACGTGCAAAGAACAGCAGTGGAGCGAACAAGCCGAACGAATCCTCGAGCAAGCGCTGGAACTTCCCGACGCGCTGCCCGATGTCGGTCGCTACTGGGTGCAACTGGCGACGCAACGTGGTCATTGGCAAATCGGCCAGCGTTTGCAGGCGCTCACCGCCCAAGGCGAAGTGGGCGTCAACGCAACGCATGCCTATGTCGAGGCGTTGTATCTAACGGGTCGTAACGCCGAATTGCACCATTTTGTTCGTCAAAATGGCCATTGGCTGAAGGCGAACGATATGTGTTGGGGTTCGGTCAGCTATTCGTTGACAGGCATTCGCGACTACCAAGCGGCGGCGGCGTGGTGCGCGGATTGGCAGGGGCGCGAAGGGGCCAAGCCGTGGATGTTGGTGAATGTCGCGGAAGGCTTTCGTGGCACTGGCAAACTCAACGAAGCGATCCAGGTCAGCCAGCACGCGCTGGCGATGCCCAACGATAATGGTTCGCATCTGCATCACTTGTGGCTGGCCTGCGATGCCGCCTGCGCCGGACGGATCGACGAAGCGCGCGAGCACTTGCCGTTTGTTCCTGTCGAACCGCTCGATGCCGACTATGAGTTCTTGAACACCATTGTGCAGGGGCTCGTGGAACTGGCCGATGCGCCACCACAGCGCGCCGGTGCCGTTTACGGCGAGGTTTACCGACGTTTGCAAGCAGCGCGCAAGAGCTTTCCGCATTACAACCTCGAGCCAGGGCGACGCGCCGTCTACCGTCAGGCGATTTGGCAACTCGCGAAGCTGCGCGGCACGACCTCGGCGCAGTTCTGGGCGCTCGCTGAATGGTTGCAGAGTTGAACGGCGGCAGGCTGGGTTGTGGCTCGCCGCGCAGTAGCCGCGCGGCGACCAATCCCGTATCGTAGAGGTATGCCTGAACCTTCCGCGAATAACGATCCCAGCCAATTTCCGCCTGCTTCTCCGCCCCCTTCGGCGGCAGAGGTACTTACGGCCAACGTGGTGGACGAACTGACCACTTCGGCGCCCCCACGCAGCGCCCCAGTGGGACCGCCCCCGCCCCGCAAGCGGCGGGTCTGGTTGCCCATCATCCTGTTCCTGCTGACTTGCCTTTCGACGTTTTTGGTGGGGGCAAATCATTGGTTTCCCCTCGGCTTGTACTGGCTCAGCGGCGGCGATGAGGCAGGCATTTTGCAGCGCCAAATGGTGCTCGCCCATTGGGACGACGGCCTGATTTATATGGCCTGCGTGCTGGGCATTTTGCTGACGCACGAAATGGGGCATTTCTTGGCGACGGTCTGGTATCGAATTCCCGCCAGCTTGCCGTACGTGATTCCGATGCCGTTCATGCCGCTGGGGACATTCGGCGCGGTGATCGGCATGGATGGTCGACGGGCCGATCGCAAGGAGATATTCGATATCGGGCTGGCGGGCCCATTGGCCGGGTTGGTAGTGGCGGTGCCGATCATGATTTGGGGCATTCGCACACTCGACTTTTCGCAGCCGCGCTTTGGGCCGATGGATTTTCATAGCCCGCTCTTGGTGGAATGGCTGTTGCGGTACTTTCAGCCGACCGGCTATCGCCCTGGCATGACCGTGGCGATGAGCCAGCTTAACCCCTACTTCATGGCGGGCTGGGTCGGGTTCTTGGTGACTGGGCTGAACATGTTGCCGGTGAGCCAACTCGATGGCGGACACGTCATCTATACGCTGTTCGGCAAGCGCTCCTGGTGGATCGCGCGTGGCTTTGTGGGGCTGGCGGTGGCCTACTTCGCCTATGCGTTCATGTATGGCAAAGAGACACAGTGGATTTTGATGCTGGGGCTGATCCTCTTAATCGGCATCGACCATCCACCGACGCGCGATGACAACGTCAAACTCGGCTGGTTCCGCTTCCTGCTCGGCCTCGCTTCGCTGGCGATTCCGATTCTTTGTTTCGCCCCGCAAGCGATCTCGACGGCGCGGTAAGTCCGCGCCAAGGGCGGGATTAGTCGTCGTGAATGGCGATAATATTCGCAAATAACTCTTGACCACTTTCGTCGCATTTCATAGAATGCAGGATGGTCGATGAACCGGGTCCTGACGATGCGGCGAACGAGCGTCTGCCGGGACGTGCACCCCTGCACACCCAGATGGAATCGGAAAAAAAAAGGCGCATTTTACAAGAGGCGCGACTGCGCGAATTCGCACAAGGGATTCGCGCAAACCTTTTCACAGATTATCTTTGCGAAAACAAGAACAAAATTTATTCAAGGGCGCCCCCCTAGTAAACGGCAGGCCACACACCACCCGTTGGAGGCTGCACGCCCAGAGCGGAAACGGAGCGAATCCGCGGCATCGAAAGCCGGCGGACAACTCCGCGTTTCGCCCGCGAACTTGGTTGCCAGAATCGTAACTCGTCCGACGCGATCGTCGCCGCAGGATTTCGGCCGGGAGCTACAACATGCAAGCGCGCCCGCAGAAAGTGAAGCGACTCGTCGAACCGGCGCTGTCGCTCCGTGTGTCATCGTTAGCGCAAGACCAAATGGACAACGCGCGAGAAAGACTGCGATCGATGGCCGAATTCCACGGCCAACTGCCGTGACACAGGCGTCCGAATAATTGGTCACAATGGCATCGTCGTTATTATCAGCATTCCTGATGCTATCCTCCATCTTTAACATTCGCGGGAATATTGCCGCCGAATTGTCGAAGGTGGTTTTGTTCGCTACATTGCAGGTTGCTCGGCCTGCCCTTTGTGCTGCTTCCTCCGTGCCGAACCGCTCTGTCCCAAG
>JBGSHH010000269.1:0-3642 GCA_041752355.1 Pirellulaceae bacterium
AGCGTGCGATCGAATTGCTTGGTGAACTTGGTATCTCGATCATGCATCAATTGACCGGCTTTCAAGCCGCTCCGACGAGACTCCTGCATGAAATCCTCGCCTTGCTTTACCACCCACGCTTCGTCGGGATGCAAAGTCGCCGGCGACACGATCACTTGCCGCGTTTTTACATGAATGTAAGTGAACAAGAACACTCTCTTAACTGCTCGCATTCATGTTCGATACCGGTCTGACGCGGTCGGCGCACTCTTCGTGAGACTCGAACTCGCGTAAGTATATGCAGGTCAAGTGAGAGCGCTCGCACGCATCTTCGAGAAGCGTTGGACACCGCGAGCTTAAGTCGTTTATCGTCCATAACTTGCGACACATCTCGCCAAATACCTCTGCAACTTGACTTGGTCGCAGCTTTAGACGTAACGTCTTTGCTGCCAATGGCTTCGCAGCCGGGCACTCTTAGTGCTATTTCACTTGTGAGACAAACCTACCGTGGGATTAGTTGCAATCCGCACTGAGTTTGCGAGATCGCAAGCCCCTCATTGTGTCAATCAGGTTCAGCGAAAGGTGGAAACATTCGCTTTCCTGGGTCAATTTCAATATCGTAATGCCGACCAATCGCATTAGGATAAGAGCAACACACTCGATCGAGAGGATGAAGTGAATCGTGCTGCCTTCAAGTGCCATCAAGATCTACGCCAGCGTTGTCCGGTACAGCATCGTACTGGTCGCCGTTGGCGCGGCATGGGCATGGGCCATACCAAGTATTGCCCAAGACCCGCCCGCGCGACATGCGAAGCAAATCGTCATTCTGTACACCCATCGCACCCTTACGCCTATCAACGCGGATTGGGATCGCGGGATTCGCAGCGCGCTGGCGGCTGGACTTGAGGAACCGCTCGACATTGAGATCGAGTACTTGAACCTCGTGCGGCATAAAGATCCGGATTATCTGCGCGGCTGGATTGAATTGCTCAAGACGAAGTATGCGACCAAGCCGCCGGACCTGGTCATTCCCGTCTACGTGCCCGCACTGGCGTTCACTCTGGAGCACCGCGAATCTATCTTTCCCAATGTGCCCATCGTTTTTTGCTCTGCTCCCCTAAAAGTTGCGGAGCGGGCACACGGTCTGCCGAAAGTCACCGGGGTCGCGTTTCGATTGGACATCGCTGGAACTGTCGAGACCGCCCGACGATTGCATCCGGCCAACAACCGTTTGATGATATTGATCGGCAGCTCCGATCAGGAGCGGGCGTTGATGCGTGCGACGCAAGAAGCAATCCTCAGCGTGCGCACGAAACTGGATGTCGAATATGTCGAAGGGCTGTCGCCCAGTCAGTTGCTAGCGAAAGTGGCCACGGCGGATCGCAATACTTCGATCTTGATGCTCACCTATGACGAGGACTCCGATGGCATTCATTATTCGACGGTCGAAATCATGGAGCAACTCTCGGCCAAAAGTTCAGCGCCGATATATGGCTTGTACGACACGTTGCTGGGGCATGGAATCGTCGGAGGCAGCCTCCAATCTGCAGAATTGCAAGGTAAGCTCGCTGGCGGTCTAGCGGTCCGAGTTTTGCAAGGAGAGCGACCAGAGGATTTGCAGGTTGTTGGCCTGGACACCGTGAAGATGCAGTTCGACGCCCGGCAACTGCAGCGTTGGAATATCGACGAGGCTGGTCTTCCCCCCCGGTGCAATCGTGCGCTACCGTGAGCCGACGTTGTGGGAACAGTTCGGCATTTACGTACTGCTTGGGGTTACCGCCATCCTGCTACAGAGCTTGATCATCGCGGCCTTGCTGGTGAACCGGTCGCGCCGGGTACGTGCGGAACGTGATGCACGTGATCTGGCGGGCAAGATTCTCACGGCACAAGAGGACGAAAGACGTTATCTCGCCAGGGAAATGCACGACGACTTGTCGCAGCGTCTGGCTGCCTCGGCGATTGAAGCCGGCAACCTGGAGCAGCAATTGCAAGGTTCACCAGATTCACGTGAACCGCTTTGCAAATTGAAGAATAATCTGATCGGGATCTGTGACGACGTGCATCGCCTCTCGCGGCAAATCCATCCTGCCATCCTCGACGATTTTGGATTGGCCGATGCGCTGCACTCGGAATGCGATCGCTTTGCGGATCGGGAGGGAGTCGTCGTGGAGTTTCGTTCTGGCGAATTGCCGACAGACCTACCCAAAGGGGTTGGGCTGTGTCTCTATCGTATTGCCCAGGAGGCGCTTTGGAATGCCGCGAAGTATGCGCACACGGAGCGCGTCGTGGTCGAACTCAACGCCGATCCAGAGTTTGTCCACTTGGAGGTTCGTGACTTTGGACGAGGGTTTAATCCTCTCCAAATATCCAAGAGCGAAGGCTTGGGCTTGGCAAGCATGAAGGAGCGAACTCGGCTGGTGCGTGGGACCATCAGCATCGATTCCGTGCCGGGAAAAGGGGTGACGATTTCCGTTCAAGTTCCGTTGCCGGAGCACGATGTATGACCCGCCCACGTCTCTTGCTAGCCGACGATCACCGTATTGTAGTGGAAGGACTGCGCAACATCCTCACTCCAGAGTTTGAGTTGGTCGGGATCGTTGAAGACGGTCGAGAACTTGTTGAGATGGCCAATCGGTTGCAACCAGATGTCATTGTTGCAGACATTGCCATGCCGCGGCTGAATGGCCTCGATGCAGTCGCTCAGTTGCGTCAAGAAGGTTGCGAAGCGAGAGTCGTTTTTCTCACGATGCACAAGGACGCGACGTATGCGAGCAAGGCACTGCAGATGGGTGCTTCCGGATATGTGCTGAAGCACTCCGCGAGCACCGAGCTATTGATGGCGATTCGCGTCGCCTTATCGGGCGGGACATATGTTACCAGCGAGATCGCGGAGAGTATGCAGAGATTCGCCGAGACGCGAACAGCGTCGCTGCAAGAGCCCTCGCTCACACCGCGCCAACGCGAGGTGCTCCAGCTGTTTGCCGAAGGCCGATCCGCCAAGGAAGTCGCCTCGGTACTACATATCTCGACACGCACCGCCGAGAACCACAAGGCCCGCATCATGGATGTGTTGTGCATCTCCACAACCGCCGATCTCGTGCAGTATGCCCTGCGCCACGGGATTATCGCAACGCAATAACGTCACGCCGCATTTCGGCAGCCAAAGAGGCTGGCGTCTGCCAGCTGATTTCCTTCAAGTTTGAGTAGTTTTGCTCATCGCTTTCTGCGAAGCCGTGTTTCTATACTCAGGCGGAAACTACATTCCGCCGACGATGGGGTCGGGGCAGTGATGCAATGACTGGACAGAACAATGCGTCGAGGAAGCGTTCTGCTCGCCGACAGCCATTCACCCATGCTAGAAGCTATCCGCAGCTTGCTCGACAAACGATTTGAGGCAGTCGTGATGGTGGCCGATGAGCGATCGCTAATCGAGACGTTGGGCAGACTCAAGCCTGATTTGGCGATCGTTGATGTGTCACTTCCGCACACTGCAGGAAAGAACGTCATTGCGATGATTCACGAACGATTTCCTGGTACGGACTTGATCGCCCTCAGCGGCTTCGATGACCGGTCGGTGACGGAGCGAATCCTGGCCAGCGGTGCAATTGCCGTCGTCATGAAAAGCTCGGCAGTGACAGACCTTGGCATGGCCTTGGACGCGGT
>JBGSHH010000270.1:0-3907 GCA_041752355.1 Pirellulaceae bacterium
GGCAAGCATACGGCGTCCAACATGGTGGGACTGAGCGGCATCGGCGTCAGCGAAGGACTCACCGACAAAGGCTACATCTATACCGACCGCCCCGCCTATCGCGCAGGCAATATGGTGCACTTGCGCGGTGTGTTGCGCAAGGTCAATGGCGACAAGTACACCGTCGCGCAGGGCAAGAAGTATCAGGTCGAAGTCTTTGACAACCGCAATCGCCTGGTGTTCGACAAGGAGGCCGCGCTCAATGCGTTTGGTAGCTTCCACGAGCATTTCATGCTGCCGCTGGCTGCGCCGCAGGGAGAATACCGCATCCTGGTCCATGACAAGGATCGCGAAAGCTATGAAGGCTCCTTCCTGGTGCATGAGTATCAACTCGAACCCGTACGCTTTGAAGTCGATACGCCGCGCGCCGTCTACTATCGTGGGGAGGAAATCACAGGCAAGATCAAAGCTAGCTACTACTACGGCGCGCCGTTGGCCGGCAAGGAGATTCGCTATCACCTTGGCGAGGGCCCAGTGGAAACCGCTACCACGGATGACAAGGGTGAAGTCGCGTTTAAACTGCCGACGCGCGAGTACCGCGAAACCCAAATGCTAACGCTCACGATCGAAATGCCTGATCGCAGCCTGACTGTTGGCAAGACGTTCTTCTTGGAAACACAAGCTTTCACACTGTCGGCCAAGACGGTGCGACCGGTTTATCTGGCTGGCGAGACGTTTGATGTCACGCTGCTGTGCCAAGACGCCTTGAAAAAGCCGGTGGCGACTGCCGTCACGCTGCAAGTTCTCAAGCAAACTAAGATCGATGGCCAGACGGGCGAAGTCGAAATCGCCAGACACGAACTAAAGACCGACGAGAAAGAAGGGTTGGTACGCAAGACCCTCCGCATCGACGAAGGAGGCAAGTATATCCTGCGCGTCTCTGGCATCGACCGCTTTAAGAACAACATCACCCGCGACACCAAGGTGCGCATCTCTGATGACAAAGACGCCACGCGCCTGCGAATTCTGGCCGATCAGCACACGTTCAAAGATGGCGACACGGCGAACGTCGTGTTGCATTGGCGCGATGATCCAGCGCTCGCCTTGATCACGTTCCAAGGGGCGCGGATCTTGGATTACAAGTTGGTGCAATTGCAAAAGGGTGCCAATAAGTTGGAGATTCCGCTCACCGCGCAGCTCGCGCCGAATTTCGAACTCGCGGTGGCGGTGATGACCGATGCCCGCCGCGATCCCAAGGCCAAGCGAGACGCCGATGGCAACTTGCCGACGGTGCTGCGTTTCCATGAAGCGGCCAGTCCGTTCACGGTCGCCCGCGACCTGCGCGTCTCGGTGGCCTATAAGTTGGTCGGCGCTGCCCAGCGCGCGCTCATCCCCGGCGATGAAGTGGAAGCGACCGTCACCACCACGGATTCTCAGGGTAAACCGCTCTCGGCGGAAGTGAGCCTGGCGTTGATCGAACAGTCCCTGCTGGAGCGCTTCGGTTGGCCGATGGCGCCGATTAGTGAGTTCTTCCGCGACCAGGAACGCGTCTCCGCGATGCGCACCACTTCGAGTGTCACGTTCGCCTACCATCCCACCACCAAGCCGATCAATCCTCGCCTATTAGCGGAGAAGGATCGATTGGAAATCGCTGAAGAGGAAACGCGGCGGTTGTCGGAATTAGCAGCGACCGTTGAGGATTTAGGGAGTGTCGAAGAATCCAGTATTCCCTTCATGGACGGCGATCCTTTCGCCGCTCCCGCAATGATTCGCCTTCGCGCGGTGGATGTTGATGCTGCCGCGATCGCAGTGGAACTTTCCGACTTCGGTGAAGCACAACCAGTGCAACAGCAAATGATGGCTGGTGTGGGCGTAGGCGGACCAGGACCAGGCGTGCTGGGTGCTGGTGCGAATTCCGAGCGACGCCTGCAGGAATGGCAACGCTTCGGCCGCCCTAGTCTAGGCCAGGGACAAGGCCTCGATGGCCGAGGGGAGCCGGACTTCGATGCTCTGACAGACCTAATTACAAATACCGTTAAACCCCAGGCGTGGAAGGATGGCGGTGTGGGTGAAGGCAACATCGCGCCGTTCCCAACGAATCTATCGATTGTTGTTTCACAATCTGAAACCGTGAATCATTGGGGCTTGCAAGTCGATGGCGAAGCGAAGCGACGTTTAGGCTTGACTTTCGCTAACAGCGTCGACGGCACCAACATGATCAACGAGCAACAATTGTTGGCCTGGTATGGTAATGAAGTGCGCGATGTGCAAGTCATTCGCAAAGACGGTACTGCGGCCAATTACAACCTCTATGGCTACTTCAACGGTCGCTTCGATAACGCCAAAGCGGAGCAATTTGTCGCCTTGATGCAGAAAGAAGGGGCAGTGGTGCTACCGCAATTCGCCCCGCAAGAAACCGGCTATTGGAATCCCGATCTCACCACCGATGCCCAAGGTCTGGCGAGCGTGCGATTCACGTTGCCGGATCGCTCGACTGCGTGGACCTTGCTGGCCAAGGCGATCACCGCCGATACGCTCGCTGGCGAAGCAGAAGCCAAATTCACCGTCAAGAAAGAGCTCTTCGGCCAACTCAAGCTCCCACTCGCCTTTACGGATGGCGATGCCGCCCGCATTCAAGCCAGCGTGCATAACGATGCGCTCGATGCAGGCGAAATCGACGTGGCGCTCAAAACCACCCTCGGCGGCAAAACCACCACGGTGAACAAGAAGGTGAAGGTCACCGCTAAGGGCATTGTCGACGTCGATTTCGAACAAGAGTTCAAACTGCCAGACGACGCTCCGCGCCATGGCGCGCCGACGCTGCAAGCGGAACTGGAACTGACCATTACTGCCGGCGATAAGACCGACACCGTCAAACGGGTCGTGCCGGTGGAACCTTATGGCGTGGCCGTCTACGGTCTGGCTGGCGGCACCGCGCTTGGAGATGCGACCGTCGCCGTCGCGCCGCCCAAAGGGATGACGCTCGTCGCTCCTCGCCTGCAGGTGATTGTCGGACCTAGTGTGGAACAGAGCTTGCTCGATGCGCTTTTTGCGCCAGCCACGTGGTGCCAACTCGATGCCATTCGCGTCGCTTCCAGCACCGACACCGCCGCCAGCGATCTGTTGGCCGCCCTCGCCTTACAGCAATTACTCGGCAAGTCGCGCGATGCCAACAACCCGCAAGCGACCGAAATCGACGCCCGCATTCGCTCCGCCGTGACCTTGCTCACGTCGCTGCAAAACGAGGATGGTGGTTGGTCGTGGGGTGGCAAAGGTGGCCAAAGCGATCGTATCGCCAGCGCGCGGGTGCTGTGGGCGATCAGCGCGGCCAAGTCGGCTGGCTATCGCGTCACCGCTGAGGAGTTCGGCAAAGGGGTGAACTACCTGCAAACCCAACTCACGGCAGTCAAGTCGAGCGACTACGAAACGCGCGCCGCGTTGCTCTTGGCTGTCACCATGGCAGGCAAGGAGGATGTCACGCTCGCGAATCAGCTCTATCGCAATCGGCAAAGCCTCTCGCCGTTGGCGGTGGTGCAACTGGCGCTCACCTTCGTGCAGATGGATCGCAAGCAAACGGCAGCGGAAATGCTGACACTGCTGGATAACCACAACTTCGATCAACCGCTTGCGGACGGCAAGCAAACGTCGCATCAATCCGGCGCCGAATTGCGCGCGTTGTACGCCTTGGCCCTGCAAAAGGCCGCGCCGACCTCGCTCAAACGCAAGCAGTTGGTCGAATGGCTCTTGGCGCATCGGGCCGGACATCGCTGGAGCCCCGACCGGGCCACCGGACCGGCCATGCTGGCCCTGACCGAGTGGTTCGCTCAAGGCCGGTTCCAAGGCGAGCGCTATCGGTTGGCCGTGTTTGTGAACGACAAGCAGGCTCGCGTGCTGGACGTTGATCCGGCCGACGGCACGCAGGTGATCG
>JBGSHH010000271.1:0-3824 GCA_041752355.1 Pirellulaceae bacterium
CTTCATCCGCATCCCAAGCAAGGCGCCCGATGTTGTGAGCTTGAAAGGAACGCGACGAGACAACTTTTCCGGTGTCGATGTTGACGATCGCCAACTCGCCCCCAAACGCGGCCGTGACAACCAATTGCTCCCCATCAGGCAGCAGTAACGTCTGGTTTGGGATAAAAGGGAGATCGATGGACTTCACAACTTTGAGCCGTGTTTCCCTGTCAAGATCATGTTCGAGTGCAACCACATCGACCCTTCGCGACCATAATCCTGCCACGACGACTTTGCTATCGCCTGGTGCGGCCGCGATATTCACCGGATACGCACTCACCTTGGTGCGCGCAACCACCGTGAGTATGCCATCACGATATGCAACGGCTATCAATTCGTTAGTTACCTTATCGGTAGCCAGCAGGAGCGAATCATTGACGACCGTACAGTCGCGCAACTGGTTTCCGATTAATAACTCCTCGCGCACTTGGCGATTAGGCACATCGACCAGCGACACGCTCCCGGTACGCGAATTCGCGACAACGAGCAGCTTATCCCGCTTCAGCCACGCGGCTGCTACCGGCGAGCGAATCGCGGCGACGTTTCGCAGCGGCTGCTCTGGCGGCGCTCCTAGCAGAATTGTCGCGGCAACGAGCATTGCGCAGGCGGGAATTGTCATAAAGCAAATTACCTCGCGGGCTAGTGATCAATACTCCCTATTGTGTCGCTTGGCACGCCGATTTACCACCGCACGACCCCCCAGATGCCGCTTTACAGCTGGTCGTTTCTCAGTCACGATAGTGGTTTTGCCTAACTCGCTTCCTCGTCGCCAAAGACCTCTCTCTGGCATCTTATTATGATTCAACGATTCCCCCGCTGGCTCGTACTGGGTGTGCTATCTGCCACCTTCGGTCTAAGTTCCTTTGCTCGCGTCGGCGCACAAGATAAGTCCGCCGAGAAGATGGAAGTGCCGCCGTTGAAGGCGCTCCTTATTACCGGAGGCTGCTGCCATGACTACGCCAAGCAGAAGCATCTTTTGCCTGAAGGGATCTCCGCCCGTGCGAATGTGACGTGGACGATCGTGCATCAAGGTGGCAGCAGCACCGACGCCATGATTCCTTACTATGAAAAGGAGGACTGGGCGAAAGGCTTTGATATCGTCGTCCACAATGAATGTTTCGCGGCCGCTTCCGATCCCGCTTGGACCGCCAAAGTGCTCAAGCCGCATCGCGAAGGGACACCGGCGATTGTTGTCCACTGCGCGATGCATTGCTATCGCGATAAGACCGACGAATGGTTTAAGTTTCTCGGCGTCACCTCGCGAGGGCATGGTGCCAACTATCCGTTTGAAGTCGTCAATCTCGAACCCAAAGATCCAATTATGAAAGATTTTGGCGAGAAATGGGCGACTCCCAAAGGCGAGTTGTACATCATCGAGAAACTGTGGCCGACCGCCAAACCGCTCGCGCATGCCATGAGCCGCGACACGAAGAAGAACGAGGTCTGTATCTGGACCAACATGTACAACGGACAAACGCGAGTTTTCGGTACGACGATTGGTCACCACAACGAAGAGATGACCGATCCCGTGTTTCTTGACTACATGACTCGAGGACTGCTGTGGGCGTGCGACAAGCTCAATGATGACTACTTGCAACCGTGCAAAGATCCTAAGTACATCGAGGTTGAAGATCCCAAAGACAAAACGCCCAAGAAGACCGGCGAGCCAACGCCTGCCAAAAAGAAGACAGGCATGAAGGTGCTGCGTCCAGTCAATCTCGCCGCAAAGAAATCGGCGACGGCCTCGACCACGCAAAAGGACAACAGCGTCAATCATAAGCCGGAGAACGCTATCGACGGCGATCTGGCGACGCGTTGGTGTCCCCATAACGGCGCGACGGGGCATTGGTGGCAGGTCGATCTCGGCAAGCGGGAAGAGCTCACAGGGGTGCGGATCGTCTGGGAATTCGACCGTAATTATCGCTATCAGGTCGAAGGATCGACGGATGGAAAAGCCTGGAAAATGTTGTCGGATCAATCGAAGTCAGAAGTTGCGTCACAAGAGCAAGAGTTAAAGTGTGACGCTAAAGACATCCAATTCGTTCGCATCACCACGACCAGTCTGCCTGCCGGTAGTTGGGGTAGCTTCTACGAATTTGAAGTCCTCGGCAAAGAGTTGGTCGAAACAATCGTCTATGCCGACAACTCGCCTAAGGCGATCAAGACCACCGGCGGCAAGAATTTGTTGGCAGGCATCAAGGTTCCGCCGGGCTTCAAAGTTTCGCTTTTCGCGGCACCGCCTCAAGCAGGTTATCCGACTTGCATGACTTGTGGTCCGCAAGGGGAAGTTTTCATCGGTATTGACGAAAACGGCTCGCTCGACGCCAAGCCGAATCGAGGGCGCGTGGTTCGCGCGGTTGACAAAGATGGCGATGGGGTCGCCGAGGAAGTGACCACGTTCGCGACCATGGATAGCCCGCGCGGCGTGGTCTTCGACAAAGATACTCTCTATGTGCAACATCCGCCGTTTGTCACCGCCTTTCACGACGACAATGGCGATGGCGTGAGCGATCGTTCAGAAGTTTTAGTCGACGGCCTGGGTTTCGATCTGAAGTTTCGCGGTGCCGATCATACGACCAACGGCATGACACTGGGCATCGATGGCTTTCTTTACATTGCAGTCGGCGACTACGGCTACATCAAGGCCAAAGGCAAGGACGGCACCGAGTTGCAATTGCTCGGAGGTGGCGTGACACGTGTTCGGACCGATGGCAGCGGGTTGGAAATAGTATCGCGCGGCCAACGTAACATTTACGATGTGGCGGTCGATCCGCAACTCAATCTCTTCACGCGGGACAATACCAACGATGGCGGTGGCTGGGATGTGCGATTGAGCCATGTGATTCCGAGCGGGCAATACGGCTATCCTTCGCTGTACATTAATTTCCCCGAAGAAATCGTGCAACCGCTGGCTGATTACGGGGGCGGTTCACCTTGCGGTTCGCTCTTCATCGATGAAGGAGCCTTGCCAGCACCGTTTGATCAAGCGCTCTATACATGCGATTGGGGGCGGAGCATCGTCTATCGTCATCCGCTGACCGCAAAAGGTGCCGGCTATGAAGCGAAGCAAGAGTCGTTCGTGGAACTCCCGCGTCCGACCGATATGGATATCGACGGCGCCGGCAATATCTACATCAGCAGTTGGCGCGATGGCGGCTTTAACTACAGCGGCCCCAACGTTGGCTATGTGATACGCGTTTCGCCCGAGAATGCGACGGCGCTGGCCGGGGTTGATGTCACCAAGCTTGATAGTGAAGCGCTCGTGAAGGTGGTCGGTTCCAATAGCCACGTGCGCCGTCTGACAGCACAACGTGAGATTCTTCGACGGGGTGATAAGCCGGAAGTCGCTAAGGCGTTGGAAAGCTTGGCTGCAGGTGATGGCCTCCTCAACGCACGCGTGGCGGCGATTTTCACGCTGTCGCAATTGCGTGGTTCGGCCTGTTATGAGTTTTTGAGAACACTTGCAAAACAAGACGACGTTCGCGAATTCGCCTTGCGCGCCATGGCCGATGACAAACGACAGGTGGGGCACGTCTCGGAGGACTTGTATGTGGCCGCCTTGTCGGACGCTAATCCGCGTGTGCGACTCATGGCAGCTTGGGGATTGGCGCGCATTAATCCACCCCGCGCGGCGGTGGAGAAGCTCGTGCTGTTGGTGGCCGACGCCGATCCATTGGTTTCGCACGTAGCGATTAAGAGCCTCGTGGATCTGAAGGCGACTCAAGAAGCGTTTGCTGCTTTGACAACAGGCTCGCCGTTGCTCATTTCCAAAACGCGGCGCGTAT
>JBGSHH010000272.1:0-8857 GCA_041752355.1 Pirellulaceae bacterium
AAGCCAATCTTACCGACGGGGAGCGGATTAGGATCGCTGACGCTGGTTTCCCAAACCACAGTGCTATCGGTGTCGCGGACGATCGACACATCAATATTGCCATCAGAGTGGGGCGTGACCGAGAAGCGATATTTGGTGTTGTCCGCCCAGCCTGACGAGGCGCTGATATTGCTCGCGAGTAACGTCACATTGGCATTGGTTTCGCCATCCCAAAGCAGGGCCTTCATTTGTGTCTGCGATAGGTTCCCAGTGTTCTCCACACGCAATAACTTCAGGCCTTGCTCGGCACCGCCTGTGACGCCGGAGAGCGTGCCGCCGACTTGCGTCCAAGTCAAGACGTAGTACGAATCCGGCTGCGTACCCGAGTCGTCAGTCGTCACACCAAACACTACGCCCATCATGTCGTCATCGAAGGTGGTGTTAACGCGCATCGAGCCAGTAAATGCCGTATCGATCCAATCCTTGTCGCTGACGAAGAATGATGGCGTGTCGCTGCCGCTGACGAGAACGCTTTGCTGCGAGATCGACCAATTGGGCTGAAACGTGGTGCCGCTGTAGGTCAAGCGACGATAACCTCGCAACGAACCGGCGGCCGCCAAGGCGATGTCGAGCGAGACTTGCAATTCGCCATCGACGTAGTTGGGCGTGACGGGGATGCTCCAGTCGTCGGAGCCTCCCAAGACGCGGTTGGGGCCCAATTCGTAGAGCGCGTAGGTTGCTGCATTGCGCGCGCCATCGCTTTGGAGGGCATGGGAGACGTCGAACGACAACTGCGTCACATTGCCAGTGTTGCCTTCCGGCGGATTCACCGCGGTAACGGCGGGACCACCGATCGTCGGGTCGAACGATACTTCAAACAGCACTTCAAACGGATCGTTGTACGAGCCATCTCCCGACGGCAGCGGTGAACTAGGCGAGCCATCAAGCGGATTGCCATCGACATCCTGAAAAGCCCACGCTCCATCCAGGTAACTACCGCTGAGCAAACGCAAGCGATAGTGACCCTTGGTGAGGTTGAAAAAGTCGACGTCGATGCGGGGCACGTCGGAACCGTCATAAGCAAATGACGAAGGATAGAATACTTCGTTTGTATCGAGATTGAAGAGTTCGACATCGTCACGATCGAGGATCTGATAGAGGCTTCCGCCACCATCATCTAGCAGGTCGAGCAATGGTTCGCTGAACTCGATCGAAAAGCTAACGTCGTTGGTAAGGTCGTAGTCGTGGCCTGGTGCCAGCGTGCTGGAAATGACCGTCGGACCTTGGGCTTCAACGGTAATCGTGCGCGAGAAGCCTTGGCCCGTTTGACCATAGACCGATTCGATGGCGTCATCGGCCAGTACGATTTCATATTCGCCGCTGCCACTGGCGGCATTTTCGATATCGAACTCCACCCAATACGAGCCAACAGCTCGAACCCCTTGAGCCGGGATGCCATTGACCGTCAGGTCGCTCGCCGCAATGCTGGTAAAGCGCAGCGATTCCGTGAAGTACAACACGATCTTCTTGGGAAACGTCGGCAGCGGGTCGGTTTCCGGCGTATTGGGAAAGTAGGAATAGAAGACAGTCGGGCCGCCGATCAATCCCCAGCCATCGGTCTCAACGATGTATTCGCCTTGGCCGCTGATACGACTGACGCGCACGTAGAAATCGAAATCTTGTGTCAGATTGTGCGAAAATTCAGCAATGCCGTCGCCATCGAGATTGTCATCCACTGCCAGCACTTCGCCGAACGGATTGACAAGTTCGACCTTGGTGACCAAATCGCCGCTGGTGGTCGTGACGCGCGCCGTGATGACGTCGCCTGACAAGGCACCAATGACGTATTGATCAACGGCATCGACATCGGGCTTAGGCGGTTGCGCCCAAAGAACCGCTCGGCTGAGGAGATTGATGACATCGTAGTTGTTATACGGATCATCTTCGATATTCGTGGCTAGATAGACCGTACGCCCAAAGCCACTCGTGCCAACCACCAACGCCGGCAAGCCATCGACTTCGCCGAGCGTGGTCGAAGTCGGGTCGACGGCGGTGTACGGCAATTCGAGGGACGACCCACCCCAAATATAGAAGTAATCTTCGGTGATGGGATGTGTCGGGCCGACGATTTCGATGTCGGTATAGCCGTTGTTGGTGAGGTCGTCGTAGCTCTCAGGGAGAGCTACAGGTATGATCGGATCGAATGCTTCGATGACCTCCGACCCGGAATCGACCAGGCTACCCAATGCGCCGCCATAGGTGATCAAACCACCACCGCCATCAACGTACTCAACGAGTGCGTCGGCGATTTGCTCGTAAGCGCTAATGTCGTTCACGTAACCGCCGATGATGACGACATCGTAGCCCCAAAGCTCTTCGATGGTATCGATCTCAAAAGCGCTAACGCCGCGCGCGTGGAAGCGGTTATTCAAGCTGTTCAATTGCGACGCGATATCCCAATTCGGATCGTCCAGCACGGCGATGCGCGTGGGGTCCGTTCCGGGACCGCCTAGGTGTCCTACGGCTGATTTTACGAACGGCAGCAGTTTCTGTGGAGGATCGCTCGGTCCGTCAGGTTCCAGGCCAAGCATGGCTCCGCGCGTCATCGTGAAAACATACGGCTGATTCGTGCTACCAAGAACGCGAACGAAATAGTCACCTTCCTCCGGCGCGGCAAATTGCTGTATGGAAGCATCGACGCCCACGTTTTCCTGATAGTCGTCGCTGAGCGCAACGAGTTCACCTGCTTCGTTGTAAACTTCAAAACGCGAAGAGTTAAAGGCTGCTGACCATTGGGTCAGTGTAAGCGCCGCCATCTCGTTACCGCCCAGCGAGATGCGGTAGTAGTCGCTCCCCGGTCCAAAGTAACCCACGACCGCTTGCCGCGAGTACGTGGGGAAGGGGCTGATGTTGGAATCACCGAACTCTTGCGCTTCGAGCGCCGTATCGTTCGAGGTGCCATCGAGGCTTTCCCGTTCCAGATCAGCGTTGATGATGATCTGAACTTGGTAGTCGCCGCCTTGGGTCAGGCTGCTGACGTCTAAGGTGTAAGTGCCGGACTGGGTCGCTTCAACCGTCGCTAGGTAAGCGGCTTCGCCTATGTCAGGTGCCGTATGAAGGAAGTGCTCACCGGTCGGACTCACCAAATCAAGCGCCGCCTGCATCTCGCTATCGGTCATCACGACGACCGAAATGCGCTGGCCAGCTAAGACTTCGAAGTCGAGTGTGTCGTGCTCCAGGGCATCCGCGAGACTATCGGAATGCGTGCCAGCGAAGAGGGAAGCACCAAGCGGTTGTTGCTGCGCAAGCGCAACGGTAGCCAGCAGTAATCTTGGTTCCAGCGTCTCGATAATCCGTGTGCGTCCACGTCGACTATTCAATTGGCGCTGAGTACCAAGTTGTCTGCGGCGCCTCTGCCGCGAACTCATCATGAGGAACCTCTTCGGGGGTGCCACGCCGCGCATGTGGCAGTTCGGGGATCGTGATTCAGCATGCGGGCACCCAACCGGGGTCCCATCGCTTTGTGCCAATCTAGTCAAACCTGCGGAGGCCCGCAACAAAGTCGTGCGGTGAAAGGAGTTAAATCGACTGAAGCAGGCGAAACGGAACCCCCTGACAGGGCGGGTGTCTTGCCCGCCAGGAATTGACAGCGGACAGGTTGGGGAATTACTCCGCTCCGCGATAGACTGACACGCATGGCAACCAACCCGGACGAACAGCCCGATCCGCAGCGACACTCGGCGGCCGAATTCCTAACGACGCAGTGGAGTTTGGTGCTCGGAGCGGGGCAAAAACAGACTCCGGCGGCGAGCGAAGCCTTGGCGACGCTCTGCCAGCGCTACTGGTTGCCGATGTACGCCTATGTTCGTCGACGGGTGGCGGACGTCCATCAGGCGCAGGACTTGACCCAAGACTTTTTCGCTCGCGTGATCGAAAAAGATGTCCTCGCCCATGCTTCGCCGGAACGGGGGCGGTTTCGTAGTTTTCTCCTCACTTCGCTCAAAAACTTTCTGGCCAACGAGCATGATCGCGCTCAGGCGAAGAAACGAGGCGGCGATCGCCAGACATTTTCTTTGGATGTGACGCAAGGGGAATCACGGCTGAATTTGGAACCCATCGATACGCTAACCCCGGAGCGAGCTTACGAACGGCAATGGGCGTTGACGTTGCTGGAACTGGTGATGGAACGTTTGCGGGCCGAACACGCCGTGGGCGACAAGCTTGCTCAATTCGAGTTACTAAAGCAGACGCTCGGCGGTGAACGGGGCGACTTGACGTTTGGCGAGATCGCCAGCCAACTGCAAATCCGGGAAGATCACGCCCGGCAATTAGCCCAACGATTGAAGAAGCGCTATCGAGAACTCTTGCGCCAGGAAGTCGCTGAAACCGTCGCCACGCCGGACGAAGTCGAAGATGAACTGCGCAGCTTGTTTGCCGCGTTGTCTGGATAACACCCATGCCGCTGGAATTCCCAAAAAATCTTGTCACACTGAGATGCGATCGCTTTAGAGACGGGTAGAGACCTCTGTCACCCGAGGAAAGCCCGCCATGAACGAAAGCCGTTATTGCCCTGCGTGTGGCGTCCGCGTCCCGATTGGCGCGCCCCAAGGCTTGTGTCCTCAATGCTTGCTGGCGGCGGGTTTCGAGAGTAAATCGCTCGATTCTCACGACCCGGCGGCGACGCAAGCTACTCCTCCCCAGCGAGGCTTTGTCACGCCTGACATCAACGACCTGGCGCGGCGGTTTCCGCAGTTGGAAATCCTCGAACTGCTCGGTAAAGGTGGCATGGGGGCGGTCTACAAAGCGCGACAGCGCGAACTCGACCGCTTGGTGGCGATCAAGATCTTGCCCCCCGAAGTCGGAGCAGATCCCGATTTCGCTAAACGCTTCACGCGTGAAGCCAAAGCCCTCGCGCAACTCAATCACCCGCGCATCGTGTCGGTCTTCGATTTCGGACAAGTCGATGGCCTCTACTACATCGTGATGGAGTACGTTGCTGGCGTGAATCTGCGGCAGGCGATTCAGTCCGGTAAGTTCGCGCCCGCCGAAGCGCTCACCGTGGTGACGCAAATCTGCGACGCCTTGCAATTCGCCCACGATGAAGGCGTCGTGCATCGCGACATCAAGCCGGAGAACATCCTCGTCGATCAGCGCGGCCGCGTGAAGATCGCCGACTTCGGACTGGCGAAAATGCTGCAGCACGATCCGACCGACCTCGCATTGACGGGCACGCATCAGGTGATGGGGACGCTGCGCTATATGGCACCGGAGCAGATGGAAGGATCGAAGTTGGTCGATCATCGTGCGGACATTTATTCGCTGGGGTTGGTGTTTTATGAGCTGCTGACGGGCGAGTTGCCCATCGGTCGATTCGCGCCTCCATCCAAGAAAGTACATATCGATGTGCGACTCGATGAAATCGTGTTGCGCGCGTTGGAAAAGGAACCGGGCCTGCGCTTCCAGCATGCCAGCGAAGTGAAGAGCGAAGTCGAACACGTCGCAGGCGATACCTCCTTCCCGCCACAGGTCTCCTCACGATCGCCTGGATCGGCTCCGAGCAAACCAAAACTGGTTCCCATTCTCGCCGCCCTCAACCTTTTCTTTGCGGTGCTGCTCATGCTGGCCGCATCGGCGGAAAGTCCCGCCGCGCCAGCGCTCGACCCGTTCTGGGAACGCTGGGAACAAGTTGAATCCGTGCTGGGTTATTTCATGGCCGGCGGCATATTCGCCGCCAGCATAGGCATGTTTTTGTGGCATGGTTGGTCGCGCAAGTGGATGGTTGGCCTGTGCGTTTTGGGATTGGCGGAGCTATTCATCAGCGTGCCCTATCTGACGCGCGTCGCAATTCCGTTCCATTTTGCGGAGGTGCGGCAACAGCATTTGGCCGAAGGCGGATTGCCAGGGACCGAAGACGCGATCGCCTATCTGTCCGCCACCATGCTTTATGGCGGCACGCTGCTCGTGAGTTTGCTGTGGCTGATTGGCAATCTGGTTTACTTCACGCGGCCGCGCGTGGTTGCGGCGTTTAGTCCCGTGACTAATCCCGAAGGCTCACCCTTGGTCGAGAATTCCTCCTCGCAGGCGACTTCGCGGCCTGCGACGAAATACTCGCGCGATGAAAGCTTCTTCTATCAACTCGGTTCGCTCATCGCGGTGCTGCGTCGCAAAGTCTGGTTCACCACGACGCTGCAATGGCTCTGCGCATTGGTGTATTTGCTTTGTCTGATCATGTTCTTTTCCTTCGCGAGTTCGCGCGAAACCAAGCCAGAAATGGACGGTCAGGTCGCAGGCATCTACACGAAATTCACGGCGGGGTCTCCGGACCCATGGATGGTGATGGACTACCGGCCCGATGGCTTTCAATGGTCGTTCAAGTTGCTGTCCACGGCGTACCTCTTCGCACTACTGGGTCTGGCGGCACTCTGGCTCGCGCGCTGGGCAGAGTATCACGAGAAAGGCAAAGTCCACTCGATGAATTGGCATTATGCGATTTGGGGTGTGATGCTGCTGGTCGTGTTATTGATCAGCGTCGTTTCAGCACCCACTTATTCTGGGAATGAAAGCCAGCGTCCCTCTCCGGAATCCCGTGACACTTCGCAGTTGCCGGAGAGGACGTCGCCGCCCCAATCCCTCTAAAATGCTCCCACGCGTTCACCCCTCTTTTGGCAAGTTCGCACAAGCGCGCGGGCGAAATAAAAAAACGCGCATATTTACGTAAACCCTTTTAGCATATCCGCTTGCGCCGTCACGTACTTGCGCGTCCAATTCCTTCGGATTTGTGCGAGGCACTTCTTTTGTTCGCCAATTCGATCCCGCTTGCGGTCCGGCATTCCATCGCGCCGGCCTCCCCGAATTGTCCCCTGAGGCGCGCGATAATGCGCATCTCGGGCCAGTCCTATTTTATCACGCTCGGCAGACATGGTCAATACATAATTACAAAATACGTAACATATATTAAAAAAGTCGAACGCAGTGGACCATCTCCACACCGCGTCCCCACCTGGAGGGCGCAAGAACCTAGCCGCGGATGCAATCCCCGCACTCGCTGCCCGCGCAATCTCGGCGACAACAAATGCGATAGCGGGAGTCCGCCCGGGACGCCTAAGATACTGGTATGGGCCAGAAGCGATCATTCACCGTGCCAATCGTCGTAGCGCTAGTGCTTTTGCTGCTCCCGAGTCTGTACGTGGGAGTTTACTACGCGATGGTGGATTACGAAGCCACGATAAGTTTAGGTAGAGTAGAATGGACACCAACATACAGTCTCGGCGGCGATACCGCGAAAGTGGTTTTCTCTCCTGTCCATTGGATTGATCGAAAGGTACGCCCGGACTACTGGGAGGGGTGGCAATTCGATCTTCGCAACGCTGTCCCAATGCCATTACCATCACGCTCTAGCGATGGCGTTGTAGATGGCCAGTCGTGATTTCCCTTGGATTCCCGCATTCCAGCTCG
The DNA here is from genome assembly GCA_041752355.1 of Pirellulaceae bacterium. Classification (GTDB taxonomy): domain Bacteria; phylum Planctomycetota; class Planctomycetia; order Pirellulales; family Pirellulaceae; genus JAEZGD01. The sequence goes on from JBGSHH010000272.1 coordinate 7,435, forward strand.
GCGACAACAAATGCGATAGCGGGAGTCCGCCCCGAACGCCTAAGATATTGGTATGGAAGAGAAGCGATCCTTCGCCGTGCCAACCGTGGTAGCGCTAGTGCTGTTGCTGCTCCCGAGTCTGTACGTGGGAGCTTACTATGCGACGGTTGGAAAGGCGGAAAGTAAGAGCAGTGGGAAATGGAAACCTTGGTACAGTGTCGGTGGCAATGCGGCTGAAGCGTTTTTCTATCCTGTCCATTGGGTAGATCGAAAGGTTCGTCCGGGTAACTGGGGTGACGACGACGATTGGATGCCGAAAGCTGATCGCGATCTTAGTTTTGATCCTTCTGCTTTTGAGTAGGCACCTCGAACGCCCATCGCTTCACCATCACCCTCTAGCGATGGCGTTGTAGTTGGCCAGTCGTGATTTCGCTAGTTGTGGCGACGTGTCCCACGGATAACCGTGCGTCGAGCAGTGGGTGTATCTCCGCAGCCAACAACTTGGGTCGCCTACCGAGCTGCGTAGTCCCCGCCCGGAGGGCGCAAGAATCTAGCCGGGGATGAAATCCCCGGAATCGATACCCGCGCGCTCGTTCTCCGGAGGCCCTCTCAGGGGCCGCATTGATCGACAAAACGATTGCAAATCGCGTCATCCACAATCGATAATTCAAACCTCATCACCCCATGCATGAGGTCGCGACATGCCGAGCACGTTCACCAAGTTCCTCTATCATCTGGTCTGGAGTACGAAGCGGCGCGAACCGCTCATTCGCCCCAAATTTCAAGCACGACTATATGCTTACATTGGCGGCATTATCCGCCAGGAACATGGCATCGCGCTGGCCATCGGTGGCATGGCGGACCACATCCAGGTTGTGGCTTGGTTGCGTCCCGAGCCAGCGGTCCCCAAAATCATGCAAGCGGTGAAAGCCGGCTCATCGCAGTGGGTCAATCAGTTGCCGGAGTATCCAGGACGATTTACTTGGCAGGAAGGTTACGCTGGCTTCTCGGTAAGTGTTTCGCAACTCAACGCGGCTATTCGCTACGTCGAACATCAAGAGGAACATCATCGCGGAGTGGGTTATCAGGAAGAGTTGCGCGCGTTGCTCATCAAACATGAGATTGAGTTCGATGAGGACTCATTGTGGGATTGAAATGCGGCCCCTGAGAGGGCCTTCGGAAGGAAAGGTGTGGACGCGATGTCCCAGGCATTTCATACCTGGCTAGATTCTTTGGTCCTCCGGACCGGGTCCATTTTGTGGCCAAACAACACAAGATGGAGATATCGTTTTGCGATGTAATCAGGGATACTCCCCGCCCGGAGGGCGCAAGAACCTAGCCGGGGATGAAATCCCCGGACTCGATGCCTGCGCGCTTGTTCTCCGGAGGCCCTCTCATACGCATTATAATTTAAACTAGCGCGCATCCTCTTGCGCTTTCCCAG
>JBGSHH010000273.1:0-16598 GCA_041752355.1 Pirellulaceae bacterium
AGCATGAGCGTCACTGAAAACGCTTGCCACAAGCTCCAGCGAGCCTCTACAATCGACCCCCGTACTCCAAGTTGCCCCGGCAACAAAGTTCAACGCCCGATCTATGCGTCCGAGTACAGCCGCATAGATCGCAATTCGTTATCTGGCCCAACTGTCAGCTCGTGTTTCTTGCAAATTCATGTCAAAGACCTACGACACACTGAACCGCGCGCTGGTCAAGGCGGGCGTTTCTGCGAGTATCGTACGGCACGTAAAGGGCTGCGATCTCGAAACCGAGGGGGCGGTCAATGTTCTGGTAAACACGGGGATTGATGCGGCTCCTTACGCCGACGTTCTTCTTGAATTCGTGCCAAAACTCACCGTTGCAAACGAAATTGAAATGGTGGCCCGTTGTATGATGCAACCTAAAGGTTTTCGGGACGCGGTTCCGTGGCTCCTGTCGCTGTTCAAGGGCTACCCGAAAAACGGCCTTCATGACGGTAATCTATGGGCGATTGGTCACGCCATCTACACGATAAACTACAAAAAATACTATCCTGATGTGATATCGATTTGTCGCGTGAAAAAGTACGGGAGAGGCCGCCAGATGTTAATGGGTACATTGGCTAGGGCAAAAACGGACCCTGCCTATGATGTTCTCGTAAAGTGCCTTGATGATCTATCTGTTCGGGCTCACGCGATCGAAGGGCTAGGCCGTTTTGGTCGCACCGATGCAATCTCAACTCTGGAGGCACTTGCTGTGCAAAATGGACTTTATGAATTTAAGGCAAAGGCAACAGCTATTCGTCGCCTTCGCCGCAAGATCAATTAAAATGGCATAGGAAAAAAGGCCAGATAACAATTGCGTGAACCGGAGCGGCGAATTACGCGGAATTTCAATGGACAGCGTAACGTCGCCGCCCGGTTACGCTGGTCATTAGATGGCAAGGAGACATCATGTCAAAACTACCTGTCGTCGGCGTGTTCGTCACTCTAGCTCTCATTGGTCTGGCGCTTGCCGAAGAAGACAAGACGCCGCCGCGTGCTTTGCACGAACAATCGCAGAACGGAGTGACCGTGCGTCTCGAATCGGTGACGATCGAGCGCGTCTACAATGAAGCGGCATTCTGGGAAAAAGAAATCGGTGCAGACTGGAAGAAGAATCGCATCGCCGGCGCGCGGCCGCCCAAGTGGATAGTCTATGTGTTCGTTTCCGTTGTGGACTGCGGTAATAACAGCGGCCCGGTAATGGTCGAATTTACCAACTACAAGACCAACGTCAGTGGCGAGTCGCACTTCAGTCCACCAAGTTGGCAGAAGCAATTCCGAACGATTGAAGTTGACCCCAAAGCACGAGGGCACATGAACCGGTATCTGATCTACGAGAGCACAAAACTGACCGACCTGTTTCCGGCCACGGTTACGGTTCACACGACCAATAAATCTGGCGACAAACTGGAATTCGTTTTCAAAAATGTTGAATTCTGAGCCTGATGCCGAAGATGCCATCTAACAAACGGTTGAACGTGAGCGGCGGGCCACGTCCGACTTGTAGCAGTGTTTTCTGGCCGCCGCCACGTTAACCGAGACGTCCGGCATCCTTGCCGTACCAATGCGCTGGCGGTTGAGCCTCAAGTCCATTTCGAGGCGTCCGAGCAGACCGCCAGCGGATTCCTCCCCAAGCCGATTGTTAAAACGCCGCATCGCCTGTGATCACGCGGCGAGTGCAGCCCCGCAACGCAGGTGCTTCTTTTGTAGAATTGGCTGTCACGCCGCCGGCGACGCCTAGTGCCATCTTCCGCAACTCCTTGATCCGCCGCTCGGTGAGCTTTGCCTGATTGCTGCGAATGTCGCAGCCGATCCAACGACGTTCGAGACGCTCGGCTACCGCCGCCGTCGTGCCGCTCCCCATGAACGGATCGAGCACGATGCCGCCCACGGGACAGCCAGCCTTGATGAACGTCTCGGCTAATGATTCGGGAAACGGTGCCTCGCCTTCGTGGGCGAGCTTCGATCCCATATGGCCACCACCGACCAATGCCCGTATTACATCGGAGGGTCGCGCGATCTTGTTTTGCGGATAGTTCCCGCCCTCGCGTCGCGTGCCATTGGCGGTTCGTTGCCGAAACTTACCGCCTGCTTTGTATTTGGGCGGCAGGCCGATCGCTTCCCAATCGAAGTGCGGTTTCGTGCCTGGGGACTTGAACGCCAGAACATATTCCCAATCGTTGCGAAAGTAATCCTTGCGGCTCGGTGCCGCATTCTTGTGCCAGATGGCTGGACGGTCGCAAGTGATGCCCGCCTCGAACAGCTTCCAGACCAATCCCTCGCAGGCTGGCTGGTAGGCACCTTGGCGGACCGTGCCGTTGACCACCCAAAACACATAGCCGCTTGTGATGCGCACCGCCTCCGCGGTGATCTTGGCCATCCAATCAATCCACTCGTGGGTTTTCCAGGCTGTGGACCTGGCCCCCTCATACCGCCGCCCTTTGAAAACGTAAGGCGGACTTCCGAATGTCAGGTCGATCGACTGATCCGGCAACGCCCTCATGAAGTCAAGGCAATCTTTCGCTACCACTTGGCCAGCGTACTTTGTGATCATTGGTTAAATCTCACTAGGTTTAAGGAAAGGGACAATCAGGTCGAGCAGCTCGTGAGCGACTCGATCATCGTTTCGTAGACATGCAGGTTCGGCGGCTCTTCGGTAGGGTCCATCGGCGTCCAGTCAATCATTCGCCGATCCATCGTCAGCCCAAGCCCATCGACAATCGCCATCGCAATTGACGGAGACCTCGACACGCCTGCCTGGCAATGCACGAGCACCGCCTCCACGCCCTCACGCAAGCGGTTGTTGAGGAAACTCACAACTTGCTTGGCGTGAAAGGCGTGCATCGGGATGTACTTCTTTTCCGACGACTCGAAGAAGGCATCGTCGTACCGCGTCACGTCAACGTCGTGAAATGCCAAATGGAGCACGTCCTTGTCGGCGTCCAGCAAGCCCCACCGCTTCGGCACCTTGAGCGGTTCACCATCCGGCGGTGGGTCGGAAATGGAAATCACCAGATAGCGGAACTCGGGATCAAAGGCCCGCGCCTCGCCCCGCGATCGCACAATGATCTGCTTGAGCTTCATAACTTGTTCCTTTCGCGAAGTTCCACGTCGGCCCCGCAGTGTTTGCAGAGCTGCTTCCGCTTGGCACAAGCCAGACAGAGCAGATCGACGTTTGTGGTGGGATAGGTTTCGTTCTGGCCGCACAGGCCGCACGGCTGCTCACTGATCGCCATCCCCGCCACCGCCGGCGGCAGATAGAAGCATGACGGGCAAAGGCTGGCCACCAACCTCGTCCGCCGCATCTTGTCCATGATCGCCCAGCGAGCGTGATCCAGTACCGCCTCGGCCGCCTTCGTCGCCAGCCGCACATCGTCAATCGCCACTGTTCGCACATCCATCGCTAGTTCCTCCGTCGCTGATGATCGATCGCAGCTTGCCCCGCGCTCGTGATTTGGAATACCAACACCGCCATCCACGTCGTCACTTGCTTGCGAGTGCGTTGAACCAGCTTCTTCCTGGCCAACTCCTCCAGCCCCGCGAAGTCGTGTTCGCTCCCCGTCATGAACGGGTAGCCGCACCGGTTGCTGTCGTCGAGCGCCACCAGCAACCGAGTTTCTTGGTCCGTGAGCAGCGGGCTAAAAGATCGACTTGGCATTGCTCTCCTCCACCACCGTAATGGGCCACCAGCATGGCGCTCCCTCGTAAGTCCAATAGGCAGGCGACTTGACTTCACCAGCCCGCCCCGTTTTGCCACCTTCCGCCAAGTGCCAAATCACCGCCCCTTTCGGCGGCTTCGGATTGGGCATGTCTTTGACCCGCCCGCTAAGCCACTGGTCGATGACCTGGCACCGCTGCATAAATTCCACCGCCTCCGCCCATTCCGCATCCGCCTCCTCAGCGGTCATGGGAGCATCCAAGTTCCGTGCCGGCTTGGCCCGCCCCTCGCGGATCGCCGCCAGCCGCTCCATTTCCTTGTCGTGGTCGATCAGCCGATAGGCTCCAGGCTCACCCACCACCGCCCCCACGAACTTCACCCGCTTCATTTGCGGCGGCTCGCAGTCGGTGCAATGAACAAGACCCACTGAGGTGTAGCGGTAGAAGATGCGACATCCGCATTTCGGGCAGGGTCGAGGGCCAACCGTAGCCCGTGCCAGTGTGGCCAGTCCACTCGCCGCCGGAGCAGTCGAGCGATCAGCCACCTCCAAAGTCGTCGCCGGAACAGTCTCGGCGACCGTTTCGAGCAATCCTATAGCTCCCATATTTCGCAAACTCACTAGATTAAAGGAATTTAAGGCTTAACCGTCCCAAGCGGGACGCTCCGGTCCCACTGCGGGATTGCCGTAAGTGTTGTTGCAGTAGCGACTTGCGGCGACCGTCCCGCCGTCCCGCCGATTTTGGAACACAAACATAGTTAGAGATAGAAAGCTTGTCATATTCGGGCCTAATACTTTTGGGGGTTTTTGGTGCGTTTAGTCGGGGGTTGTTTACCGCACGTCTCTTAAAGACTCTCCACCTGTGGGACGGTGGGACTGTGGGACGGTCTATATGTGTTATCGATCTATATATATATGTATTAAGCATTTGCGCTATTGCGCTTCTTGTCCCACTTGAGTCCCACTTAGCTGAATCCGTCCTCATCCGTCCCGACCGCCACCAGTTGCTCTACTGAGTTCAAGAACCGCGTCTTGACCATATCCATGGGCAGGCTCACCCCACGGGCATTCCGACCCGCCAGCTTCCGCTGGTCGCGTTCGGCACCAGGGAGCCGCTTGAGCAACTGGTCGATCGATTGGAACTCCCAGGGGGTGCCACGCAACAGCATCCGAGCCGCCTGCCGGTGGCAGATGAATAGCGCCGGGGCGTCTGATGCTCTCTCGTGGCCTCTCCTGGCCGCCGAACTGAAGCCGAGACAAATCCCGTGGGCCTCGATGGAATCGCTGGCTGTGGCGTAATTGGTGGTGCTGGAGAGGATCTGAGCGACCGACAGCTTCACACCCCGCCCGCAGTCGACCATCGCCGAGAGGATGTCCTCCATCAGGTCCGCCTCGTCGGCCCGCCCCTGATCCGCTCGCTCCACGTTCGCGAGAAGCTGCTGGAGCAGCACGTTGGCTTGATCCAGGCCAAACCCCATAATGACCGCCAGCATCGCCGCAGGGACCGCGTAGGACTCAATGACGCGCTTGTCCACGCCGTCGTGGTGCATGGCCTTCAGTTTGACCGCCATCTCGACCGCCGGCCCAACGTGAGTGATCGCCACCGCCAGGAGCTTTTGCCCCAGCACGCCCATCTCCTCATCCGAGGGGATTCGCAGTTTGCCGTGTTCGGTCTCTTCGGGGCGGACCAGCTCCAGGGTGATGAACCGGTTGCGATCCGGCTCGCGCTTCAATCCGACCTCGATCGCCGCCACCCAAGCAATATGCTGCAAGCCGTAGGACTCGCCTTGCTGCCCGCCGGTCCCGCGGAAAATCTTGTCGCCGCGCCCCGACGTGCGGAACAGTTCGAGGATCCGGCTGCGATGGTAACTATCCTCGAACTCATCGCAGAGAATCGCCTTGGCGTCGTGCTTGAGCGCCTGCCGCAGGCCCGCCTCCGACGATTGGCTTGATTTCAGGGCCAGCGATCCGAACAGGCTTTCGAGCATCAGGAAGGCGCTCGTTTTCCCACTGTTGCTCGGCCCAATCACCGCCACCAGCGGTCGCCAGCTCCAGAAGGTTTGCACCCAGGTCGCCAGCACGAGACCGGCCGCCAGCGTGGGGTCGATTTCCTGGTTCTTCCACCGCCAACGGCCCAGCAAATTGATCAGCTCGTTGACGACTCCATGGCAATACTCGCGATCGCCGTAGCACTTCGTGATCGCCGCCGCCGTCTCCTTGAACTCGTACCAAGGGTCCGAGCCGGATAGTTCCAGCAACAACCCATCGGCGCGCGGCACGAAGATTTGCCGCAGCACGCGGTCGCCGTTGAGCCGCGCCGCCTGCCCCGCATTAACCAGAATGACGCTGTTGGTGTGTTCCCCGCCGTCACTCTTGCCGCGCCACACGCCGAGGCCCACTTCATCGTTGTCCCCGATTCGCCGATAACCCGCCAACAGCCCGATCGCCTGCTTGACCTGCGCGTAGCTGTAGAGTCCCTGACTCGATAAGTCCTCTTTCGATTGATGAATCTTCGCCTTCCCGGGTGGCCCCACGAACTGCATGAACTGCTCGTAGGTCACGCGGCCAATGTCGCCGAAGATTTCGGTCTTGTGGTGATAAATCGAGAACAGCTTCACCGCGCGGTTCTTCAGCTCGCCCAGCACGTCGATCATCAAATCCTGGCATAGTCTCTCTTCGAAGAATGTGGCCGCCGCCCGTTCCTTGGCGGTCTCGCTCGCAACCACCGATTCCACGGCCACCTTCTCGCTGGCGACACTCTCCGCCCCCACTTGCTCCAAAGTCTTGGCGGAGATGATCGGTGTCGTGGCTTCCGCTAGCTCGAGTAGTTTGGCATACGTTGCTCCTTCGTTGATGAAGTCCCGCACGTCCTTGCCGTGATTCTCGTCGATTTCGTAGGGGAGCTGCACGTTGCGCGTGTCCGCGGCATAGCGGGCAATCTCCTCGGCCCACCGCTTGGACCCCGACAGCAAATCCTCCCGCTCGCCATCGCGCGGAATGCCTTGGCCAGGCTTGTCGGCGTCATGCAGCACAAACACCCGCTTGCCCACCAGCGGCGTCAGCATCCACTCTTGCGGAATCTCGTTGGCCCCGCTGCTGTTGGTGATGACGACATGCTTGCCCCGCAGCTCGGCGGGAATGATCGCGTTGAGCGCCACCATGTCGCCTGGCCCCTCGACCTTCCACACCACTTCGGCCGTGGCCATGTACTCCAGCGCGTCGCGGCCCATCAGACCGCCTTTACTCCCCGCGATGGTCTTCATCTTGCGGAGCTTCGGCGGAACACCCTTGCCTTGGAAGATCGGCAGCATTCCGCCGGTCCGATTCCAAGCGACCCAGCCAATCGGGTCCGCATCCGTACCATCCGGCCCATACACCGGCAGCACGATCAAATGGAATTGCTGCGACTCCTTGGGCCAACTCGCCATCTTGCCGCCGCATTCACGTAAGCTCTGCGAGGTACAGCCCTTCTTTTTCAGGCACCACGCCCGCGCGAGGTTCTCATTCCAGTCGGACCACGCCAGCGACTCGTCCGGCGTCGTCTCGCGTTTGCCGGAGCCGAGCTTCACGCCGACCTGTTCCGCGTAATACTTGCGAGCCTCTTTCCAGTCGGTGAACTTGCCGACGTGCGCTGCGAACTCAAACAGACCGCAGCTCAAGCCCGATCCGCCGTGATCTTTGTAACGGCCACGACCGGCACCCAGGCCGACGTTGATGCCCGCGCTGGTTGAACGATCATCGCGTCCCCAGGCATGCGCCTGAAGCCACCCGCTCTTGCTCGGTTCACCGCCATCGACTTTCAGCCCCAACGCCACATACTCGGCGCGAATGTCGAGCGCGTCGAGGATCTGGCGAGTCACTTCCTGCCAGTCCCGTTCTTTCTTCTTAGCCACTTACCGCCTCCATGCTTTGCTGCTGCAACTTGGCGTAGTCGGTCCAAAACCGCCGGAGAATGTCGAACGTCACTTGCTGGGCCAGCTCGCGCGATGGCATGCAATGCCAATGGACGTTGGGATAGCGTTGTTCCCAGGCCAGGATGCTTTGCACCACCGACCAGGGGCGCATCTTGGTTTCACGCGGCGGCCGATAGAGCAGCCCCCGCCAATCGTCCTCGACCACGACCGCCGCGAACTTCATCGCGTTGAGCCGCGCCAGCTCCGCCTCAAACCGCCCGCGGCCACCACCGAACGTGCCGTAGGCGTCGGCCTTGCTCTTGCGCTCCACGGCCACCAACTGCTCAAGACCCTGGATCGAATAGTCGCCTGTCTTGAGATGGCAAATCGAAGTGCGGACGACGATGGTTTCATCAGCCTTGGAAGATGCGGACAAGCCACCAAACGACCACGGGGCTTGCTCCCGTTGATCGATCACGATAACGAACGGGCAGATTAGCGGTTCCGTTCCGCTCATAGACACCTCCGTGCTAGATGTGGATTTCGAGAAGGCTACACGACAGCAAAAGAGTCGTTCAGCAGCAACTCCTTGAGGAATGTCTTGCGGTTCTGAATCGCCGTGCGCTTCAGGAACTCGCAAAGCGTGTCCCAGCGGCCAATCGTGACACTGGCAATCTGTGCGCGACTGAGCGCCGTGAATACCCACTCTTTGGAACAGACCCTTGCGGCACCGTGCGACTCGTCAACCATCGTGCAGACAATCGGCCATTGACCGCCTTGTGATGAATGCCCTGATATGGCATAAGCCAGCTCGAACTTGGCCGCCGAATCGTTGGGGCTATCCTCCTCTTCCTTCTTGTCCACTGACGCGATCGCGCGAGGAATCCGAATCACGCGGTACGGATCGCGGAACTCGGCGGTGGTCACGGTTTGCGTGACTTTCACGACTTCCCCGATCTCGCCATTGGCGACGTAGATTTTTCCGTCCACCGCTTCGATGTCGTTTGGGTCGTCCGCTGGCATCCACTTATTCTTGCGGCAGATGATCTTGTCTTTGACATGGAACGGATTGCCGTGCGCCGAGTTGGTCTTGGTGCGCGGATTCAACTTCGCCTGCAAATGATCGTTGAGCTTCTTCCGCGATAACTCACTGTTGGTGTTGACCGCGCACAACACTTGGAAGTGCCAGATAGGATCGAACTGTCCGCCTCTGCCCAGCGAATCGTACAAGCGATCCAGCGTCGCCAGTTGATGCGTGGCGTGCTTGCTCTCGACATGCAGTAGATTCTCTTCGGGAAGCTGAAGCGCACGCGAAGGACGAAACGCCGAGGTCTCGTAAATCTCCTTGCAGGCTTGCACGATGCGGCCACTGTTGCGCCACGTTTCCGTGAGATTGCCTTGCGGCACCCGACCGCTTTCGATCAAGTCCCGCAGCGGCGAGCCATGACCCACCGGCGGCAACTGGTTCTGATCACCGATGAGCATGACCTGGGTGCCTTCCGCGCAGGCCACCAACAGATTCGCCAATAGCGTCGTGTCGCACATCGACGCCTCTTCCACGAAGAGGAAGTCGAACGGCATGGGGTTGGCCGCGTTGTAGTTGAACCGCCAGCCATCACCGTCCGCCATGTTGATCCCCAGCAATCGATGGATCGTCGCCGCCTTGAGCGGGATGCTGACCCGTGCCATCTGCTCACTAATCCGCACCGCCGCCCGTCCCGTCGGCGCACAAACCGCCACCGACGTGAGGCTGTTTTGTTCGACCACCGCTTTGATCGCCGCCGCCAGCGACACCGTCTTGCCGCTGCCAGGCAAACCGGTGAGCAGCCCAAACGGTTGCGACGTGGAGAGCTTGAGTTGGCCGCGTTGGTGTGGCGATAGTTGATCCAGCTCCAGCACGTCCGGCCACCGATTCGGCCCCGCCATCAAGTCTTTGATGCGACGCGCCACCGCCAACTCGGCGACCGCCTTCAGCTTCTCGGCAATCCACGGCACCCCCGCCTCATCGCGCCGCATCTCGAACAGGTCGGCTCGCACACCCAGCTCCACCGCCTTCCGTAACCGCACGTTGCCGCTGTCGATGTTTTTGTCGAGAGCGAACTTGGCGAGATTGCCGTGATGCCAAGTATGGCCCTCGCTGGACGATTCCATTTCGTAGTTGATGCAAAGCGCCTGCCGCTTCAAACGATCCAGCGGCTTGCCCAACATTTTCCAGAGCTTATCGGCCTTGGCGAAACCGCAAGCCGGCAGCCGTAACACCAGATAAGGATTCCCGCGAATCAATTGCGGGGCGCGATTGCCCCACACTCGCAGCGCCTCTTTGATCGAGGCCGGACCAAAGCCATGCCCGCCCAACAACGATTGCAATTCCACCGTCGCCAGCTCCACCGCTTGATGGTCCCGCAACCACTGACCCGCTTCCGATGCCATTTCAAACGAGAGACGCGGAATCGTCGCGGAGCAGCCCGCTGGATCGGTCCGCAACTTCTCCAACGCCTTCGACCCGTACACCGCCCACAATCGCTCGGCGGTTTGTTTGCCGATGCCTGGCGCGTGCATCATGTAGCGGACCACGCCCCGCTCATCCAATGGCTCACTCAGCACCGCGCTATCGAAGTTGAATTGCTGGCCATGGCGCGGATGATTCACCCAGCGACCGAACAGCCGATACGTCAGCCCATAGCTGAAGTCGCTTGGCTTCGCGCGGCCGGTGATGGTGATGTCTTTGCCTTTGTACTCGGCCACCGCGCAGACTTTCTTTTCCTCTTCCTCGCCGAAGGCCGCGAACACGCGGTCGAAACGCACGAGCATTTCTTGCTTTGCCACGATCAATCCTTTCCTCGCAGCATGCACGTCAAGCAAGGGAACTGATAGACCAGTCCACCGCAGCCGCCACAGCGCTTTGAGTTCGCTAGAATTTTGTTGCGCTCGGCCGTCTCACTCGCCCGATGGCGTCCGATTTCCTGATCGGTGAACATGACGGGCCGCGCGGGAATCTTGAGTTCAAACAGCGGCATCTCTTCCGACCGCACACGACGACGCGGACGAAACCGTGGCGGCTTCGATGGTCGTGGCAAGACCGGCAGAGAGTCCAGAAAACGGAAGGTCTGTTGGCGCATCGCTGGCATCCTCCAGCAAGCGACTATCAATGCGAGCATGGTTTTCGACCCTACGCTCGTGAGAATTGACGGAGGTAAAGAACTGGCGCTGCATTGAAAGGAGTAAACCTATGCAGCGCCAGCAAAGTTCAGGCCCGCAAGCCCAAACGGTCGATCAAGGAACGGGCTGGTTAGTTGGCACCAGCGAAGGCCGCGAACGGATCATCTTCCGTCTGGCCATTGGTTTCCGTGCCGCCACCTTGCGGCGCGTAGCCAGCGTTCTTGGGAATGTCTTTGGCCGCCTCATCATTGACGTGCCAGAAACCACCGAACGTGATGCGGGGATATTTCTTCCCAGCCTCTTGTTCGATTTCAACGCAGAGCTGCGCGCCCTCCGCCTCTTTCCAATTGATCTTGGGATTGACGTTCGCCGCCTTGGCGGCCTGGAGCTGCTCCAGCGTGACCAAACCAGCCGCCAGCGCGAACAGTACCGCCCGCTTCATGCTGCCGCCGGTGAGGCTGATATACTCGCGACTCGTGCGACCTTCCTGATTCGCCACGTTGCCCGCGAGAATCTCGAAGTCGAACACGATGGTTTTCTTCTCGACGTGCTTCTCTTCGTCCCACTTCTTTTCCAGCTCGACCTTCTGACCGAGAATGTGATACTTGCCAGGCAACGGCTTGGCGAACGTATCGAGGTTTTCGGGATCGAGATCGGTCAGGTCGAGGTCAAAATCGTCAGCCATGTTACTAACCCTTTGCACTAGAATTTAGGAATTGGACATCGCGCGGGTTACTTGCTGGACCTCCATCTCAGCATGCACCCAGCTCGGCGGATAACGTAAGGTCTCCCACGCCACCCGCCAGACTACACCTGCGCCCCTTTTATGGCACAGCTTCGCCAGTGATGGCGGCATTAACCGGCTTTGCGTTTGTCGAGCAGCACCAGGAATTGCGCCAGCAGCCCCTCCGCTTGCTCCAGCGTTAAGTCCAGCGGGTTCTCGCTGTTCTTGGTGATCTTTTTGATCCCCGCCTGGAACGTGGCCATGGGCATTCCCAGCCGTTGCTTGGCATCCACGATCCTCGCCACCAACTCCGCCGGAGCCTTCGCCGAGTCGCGAGTCTCCGCGCCCGACGTTTGCGACAAAGGGATGGTGGAAGGTGCCTCGCTTTCCGGCTTGGGCTTGGCGTCGCCGTGGCTGGCGGTTTTCACCGTCCGCGCCGCTTGCTCCTGCGCCGTCATGTCAACATTTGGCTTGGCGCTCTCTTTGTTGCGCTGGGCCATCTGTTGCAACTCGACCTGGCGATTGAGGCGCTCCAGGGCGGTCTGCTCTTTCTGAGCTTCGGCCTCCGCGATATTTTGCCGGATAAGCAACTGCTCCTCTTCCGACAACTGCTTTTCATGCACCTTCTCGGCAGGCTTGAGCTTCTCGTAACTCGGCGGTGCCAGAATGTACTCCCGCAGCGCCTTGGGAGTCGCGACCGGCAACCGCGGCGGCAGGTAGGGACGTGTGACCACATCACCATTGGCGTCGATGGTCGTCTCCATGAGACGATTCTTGCGCAGATTCGCCGCAGGCTTCTCCGGCACCTCGCCCTTGGCGTTGGCCGAGCGATCCATCCAGAGATAGAGCGACGACAACTCCATGAGCGTGTCTTTGCCCACCGGCTCGAACTGACTTGTCGGCCGCCCGTTGACCCACACCTTGCGCAAGTGAGCGGTGAACACGAACGTCTGACAAATCGACGACAAGTAGGAAAGCACGAGCTTCCATTCGTCTTTGACATACTTCCAGAAAATGCCACCCATCGCTTCAAACGACTCGGCGGACTTGAAGCCAAACTCCTTGTGACGAGACTTGACCCAATCGACCATGCCCCCTTCAAGGTCGCCAATCGTGTCGGCCATAATCACGTCGTACTGTCCAGGCTTGATCGTCTTGATCGACGAATACCACTCTTGGAAGATGTCGATTGGCCGCACTCCGCGCGTGTACTTGGCCCGCATCTTCTCGCTGACCATTTCCGTTGGCCAGTCCATGCGATAGGCACCGAAGCCTTGGTAGGTCGCGCCGGACTTCTCCAGGTCGTCGTAGCGAGTGCGAGGTTGACCCGCGAAGGGATGCCCTTCGGGATGCACGCCAGGGGCAATGGATAGACCAAATACGGTCTTACCACTGGCGTAGGGTCCAGTGAGACCCAGCACGTCGATCACGACGCCTTTGGGCCAAAGTATGGGAACCATTCTGCTCTCCTTTCAAAAGTAGCAGGAACAACTAACAAGCGACACCATGTCGCAATGAATCCAGAAATGTGGCCGTGATCGTTAGACCACGGAAAGTGGCTCCAAATCCTGCAAACGTACCGCCCGACTTCTCGCTTCAATGTGGCCGCGAATATCTCATCGCGGAAAAGCGATACTGACTACTCTTCGATACTGATCGTTGGATTGCCACCCTTCGGCTTTTCTGCCAGGATGAGAATTTTCTTAAACTTCTCGAAATCATCGGAACCGCTCTCCTTGACGATCTTGGCAAACTCGCGTTTCATTACACTGATCTCGCTGATCTTGAGCACCTTGTCGCGATACTGTGGGAACTCGTCCCAGGCTTGCCGCACGAGCTTCTGCTCGAAGTCCGTGCCGGTCATCGTGACCTTCACCCGCTTGGTCTCGCCGCGCAGGTAGCGGACTTTGTTCGGCCCTTCGGTCTTGTCGGCGATGGCTTTGATGAACAGCACTTTCGCGGTGTATAGCTCGCTGTCGAGCTTCTTGATTTGCTCCAGCGCCTCCACCATCGCATCGACGTTGTCGCGATCAATCACTTCACCAGTGATGGGATTGACCAGTTCGATCGGCTTGTCCGGCGACCATTCGTGGCCGGTGGCTTCCGCTTCCCCGACTTCACTCCTCGACTGCGCCGCCACAACAGCAAACGGGTCAGGCTCATTGGCGGCCGCTTCCAAAGCGACCCCAGCCAAGTCGAGTTCTAATTCCAAACTGTCTAGTTCATTGGCCATGGGCGACGACTTCCTCCGGTTTGGGTGGCAGTTCGTCGCGAAGGATGCGCGTCGTCTCTGGTGCCACGACCGACAACCGCACCACCTCGCGGTCGATGCGATCAATCACGATCTGTGCCGGACCATGCACCGTAAACGATTCATTTTCCTTGCGAGACAAACACAAGTGCGTAATGCGAGCCATGGGAATCCCTTCCATGCAACAGGAAACACGACCCAGCACGGTGCTAGGTCTCAATCGGTCAAGCAGCGACCGCAGGCCGAAAGCATCGGCAAGAAGTCACTAGGTTTAAGGAGCCGCCACGAAGGAGTCGAACCTTCATTGCCACCGACTGGCGAAGCGTGTTGCCACCACTATGTTTAGGAATGGCGTTGTTATACTGCAAGCTAACGACGTGTCAACCACTAACCGAGTTATAACAATCGAAAAAAACTGATTCTCAGCCACCCTCCACGCGATCAATTGCGGCACAAGCAGCGTCGATATGGACCTGGACGGAGCAACGTACCTCTTGCGAGATTGCCAGCGTGGCCAAGTATCGCAAGTCGTGAACGGCGGCCTTCAATGCCTTGAGCAGTTCTTCATTCATGCTGGTCAACTCCTCAAGTGAATGGCTCATTCTTTCGGTCCCTTATCGGTACTGTTCTATTATACTTATATCGGACCAATAGTCAACAGGCGATAAGCCGAAAACGGAATACTTTTCTTAGATCATGTCGTGGAGTTTGAGGCCCAACACTTTCGCGATCCGCTCGCACAAATCCACCGAGGGATTTGTCGCCTTGCCGGTGAGGAGACGATTGACGTAGGGAACTGTGATCTTGGCCTTCTTCGCCAGATCGCGCTGCGAGAGACCGCGCGTTTCGATTTCGCGTGCCAAGTTGCGTCGGAAGATTTGGGTAGCAGTCACTCGCATATCTCCACTATTAGCCTACAAGCTATCACCGTCAACATAAGAAAAGCAGGAAGTCCTCGGTCCTAGTGGAACCGTGTGGTCCTTGCGGATACCACCTTCCTGCAAGTGCGGTCGAGAGGACTTGAACCTCCACGGTATTTCTACCAACAGCCCCTCAAGCTGCCGCGTCTGCCAATTTCGCCACGACCGCAAATCTACTTGCTTTCCCATTCCCACTTGCTACTGTAGTCGTGGGGGTTGAGCAGGCCAGACACACCAGCCTGAATGACTGGCGGCCAAAACGCACAAGCTCGCCCCTGACTGGCGTGCGGAGGCACACCAAACCCTCAAGCTGGTGCGTCTGCCAATTTCGCCACGACCGCAATCGGGAGGGCAGTAAGTAGTCTAGGCGATAGTTTGCGCCCGTCAAGGCGGTAACGAAGGGAGTTGGACCGGTCCGTTACGGCTGGTCAGTACGATCGATTCAGGCGAAAATGTCGATTATGCAGCACCTCATCCGCGTCGCCGTGATCCAAATGAACGCCCGCCTCGACAAAGAGGCCAATCTGGCGACCGCCGAGCGATTGCTTCGCGCCGCCGCGCTCGAAAAGCCGCAACTGGTGGTGCTGCCGGAACTATTCAATGCCTTTGGCGATTTGAGCGAAGTCGTTCAGCAAGCCGAACCGATCCCCGGTCCCACCAGCAACCTGTTGTCCGCCTGGGCGAAAGAACTGGGCGTGGTACTTTGCGCGGGAAGCGTGTGCGAACAGAGCTCCGCGCCGGGGCGCGGCTACAACACGAGCTTGCTGTTCGATTATGACGGCGCACTGCTCGCGCGTTACCGCAAAATGCATTTGTTCGATGTCGAGTTGCCAGGGCAAGTCAGCGTTTGCGAATCGCGCTGGATGCAAGCGGGCGACGACGTGGTGATGACCGCCACACGCTTGGGCAACATTGCTCAAGCGGTTTGTTATGACGTCCGTTTTCCGGAGTTGTTTCGGCGACTAGCGCAGTGCGGCGCGGAGATCGTTTGTGTTCCTGCGGCGTTCACGGCCACGACCGGTCCAGCGCACTGGGAAGTGTTGTTGCGTGCACGCGCAATCGAGAATCAATGCTATGTTTTGGCCGCCAATCAATACGGCGCGCACGACGCGAAGCAAGCCAGCTATGGTGGTTCACTGATCATTGATCCTTGGGGCGACGTGCTCGCGCGCGGCGCACTGAATTGTGAAGAGATCTTGTTCGCGGAGCTGAGCGCAGCACGTTTAACAAGCCTTCGCGCACGCTTGCCGGCGCTTGCGCATCGTCGGTTGTAGTTGGCCTGATCGCGCGCTTGTCAAGCGCTTAATTGCTTTCCGAAGTGGGAAAAAAGAGAACTTAAAAATCTCTCGTGCGCTTGCTTGACAATTCGCGCTGGCTCCGCAAAATGTGACTTCGTTGACATGAGGCAAACGCAAGTTGACGGCGAGTCAGTCGCACTGCGAAATTGAGTGCGGAGATGAGTTATGTGTGATAACAATCATCTCGGTTGAAATCGATTGTCAGACTCGTTATGGTCAGCAGGTCAACGACTGCCAGCACAGCCGCTAGCGATGGTCCCCTGGAGGTTGCTGGCGATGTGTCGATGCCAACGAATTGAAATGCAAACGAATTGAAGTAAATCAGCGAGCGAATTCTCGCTCCCGCTTGGGGACAAAACGACTTGTCACAGTACCGGAACTTTTCCACGATCGGTCAACGCCAGTAGACCGCTGCCTGTCCACGAAGGGCAAGGAAGCGGTCTCTGTTTGTTTAGCGACTTTTTAAGATCAAAGGGTTAGCGGCCTCGTGTGCCGTCGCTGGAAGTTATGGAAAATTGGGGGGCGCGACCGTATGGAGCGACCGTCGACGGCGTCAGCCGTGGTTTGGATGTCCCCCCCACATTTCCTTGATTTTGGCGAAGTATTTCATGGCCTGTTGTTTGATCGCCCTGGGTGCCAATCTCGGCGATGCGGCAGCCAACCTGCACAG
>JBGSHH010000274.1:0-4338 GCA_041752355.1 Pirellulaceae bacterium
TGCGTTCTTCTAGCCGTCCAAGATTCCGTTGGGTCGCCGCCAAGGCGATCCAAAAGACCGGCATGGCATCGGCATCGGCGAGCGATGTCGCATAGTCGTTCATTAGCCGATCGGTCGCCTGCGATGGAGTCAATCCCTCGCCCATCCATTCACGGAAGCCACGACGGACTTCTTCCGCCAATTGATCTGCGAAAATACTCACATCCCAAGCGCGCATTTGTTGTTCCTTTTCGAAACACAAGTGAGAGCGGCTAAATGACAGTGCGCTGACCAGACGGTATACAAAAAATGCCTTGAGTTCGCAATCTTTGCTGAACATCGCTCTCGGCAGATACTAGTCACAAGAGAGATACGCTCAACGACATGCTTAGCACTGCAGAGACGACTTGTCGCGCAGCATCGGCAAGGATATTGAATTGAATGAGCACAGGGAGCCTGCTGGTGAGGCAGGCGATCGCTGCGGTGCTGAGATGCATCTAGTTAGAAGAGTTCGCCTGATCCTCGATAGCGAAACTGGCTTATCCTAATGTCAGGCGTTCACTAGTCTTCGGCGCGATATGTTGGCGGGCTTATCTAATATCCTGCAGTCGAACTGTGAGATGACGTGGCGCGCCGCGTTCGCAGTCACAAATGGGACACGGCACTGATGGGTTTCATCAAGCCTCGTCAGCGCTGTAGTTAGTTGACAGAGAACGCGACTGCAACACTTCTTCAGGCTAAGTCAGGCGACGAATGCTCCTTATGGGGATCGATGTTGGGAACTGTCTCATTGTTGATACGACGGGCAGGGGGTGCCGTGCACATACGCACGCCCCTGGAATGTCTCCTTTTGCGATTTGTCGCAGGCCATTCTCCATCAAGTCCAATTCGAAGCTATGTTTCCGCGGCATCGCTACCAGCCACTTGGCCAGCGTCATCTTTGGTGTTGAAAGAGAAGATGCTGACCGCTCCGCTGCGTCATGGACAAAACAATCATGTACTACTCCGAACCGATTCTCCATATCGATGACTCTGCGGACTTCACTCGCGCCGTGGGTGTACGGCTAAAGAAGCTCCGCTTTCATGTCGTACCGCTGAACGACGCGCGTTGTTGGCGAGAGACAATCGAAGAGTTGAATGCGGGTGTGATTCTGCTGGACGTCGATCTCGGCCCACTCGACGGCTTGAAGATTCTAGAGCAGATCCGCCAGATGAACGGCGATCGCCGCGTGATCCTGCTGACAGGCATGGTGAGTATGACCAACGTGATGGAATCGATGTGGATGGGGGCTGACTTTTGCTTCTTCAAGGACAACTTCGACTTCGCAGCGCTGACCGACGCCATCACATCACTTCAGTTTCGCCGCACGCATTGGTGTCGAGCGGCGATGATCGCCGCGAATGCGGGACGATCAGAGCGAGTACGAATGCCGGGAAGGCAGCGCCAACCAATACAACAAGCTTCCACGGGACAGCTTCCTCATGAGAACCACGTGGTCTTGGCCAAGAGGTTTCTCAAAGTTCTGCACGATCGTGGACACCTTACAACGACCGAAATCCAACAATTGGTCGATGACGTCGAAACGCACACGCCGCGGATCGGCCAGTTAGCCTTGGAAACTGGCTTGATGACGATGAAGGGCGTTTTTCATGTTTTGCAGGAACAAACAACCACGCCATCGCCGTTTGGTGAGATCGCAGTGACGCTGGGATATCTTCGCCCGAGCGACGTTTCGAGTCTGCTCGCGGAGCAGGAACACCGTAGTCCTGATCTGGTCGCACTATGCGAGGAAAGGTACGGAATTCCTCGCCAGGAATTGGCAACGTTGTTGTCGACGCTCGCTCCTCCATCTCACGAGCTTGTCGCAACCCGTTGAAAGATAATTCTCTATCGCAGAAGCCCGAGATATGTCACAGCCCATCATTCAAGATGAAGCATTGCTTGCCGACTTTGTCGCAGAGTCGCGGGAGCAGCTTGCCAATATTGACGATCAGTTGATAGCGCTCGAATCGGCGCCCAGCGCGGAGTTTGTCGATCGTGTGAATACCGTGTTTCGCACGGTGCACTCGATCAAGGGGGCGGCTGGATTCTTTGGCTTGTCCAATATCAATCAATTAACGCATGCAGCCGAAGAAGTGCTCAATCTCATGCGTAATGGGCAACTTGCGCCCACCCGCGATACGACGAACGCTTGCTTGGCGGCGGTGGACGCAGTCGGCCTGATGCTCAATGATCTCGCCCATGAGGAGGAGGCGGACATCGCGGCCTATGTACATGCACTTCAGCAACTTGTCACCAAGACCCAGCAGCCGCCAGTTCTGGAACCCAAGCCAGCTACGACGGTGGCAACCGACACTCACACGAAGCTGCTAACGCCTTCGGTGCTTGAACTGGCCGCCGCCAATGGCATCAATCCGGAAACGCTGCGCGACTTTCTGCTCGAAGCATACGAGAATCTCGGCCAGGTGGAACGCGATATCGATCAGCTAGAAGCAGATCCGCGTGATGATACGGCGATTCGCAGTCTCTTTCGTGGCATTCATAGCTTGAAGGGAGCGGCGGGGTTCCTCGGTTTTCAGAAGATCGAGCAGATTGCTCACGCCGCTGAGAGCCTCCTGAGCCGCGTGCGGTCGGGGGATCTGACTTTCACTCCAGATATTGGACGCGCATTGTTGCAAGCGGTGGATGCGCTCCGATCGCAAGTAACTGCCATTGAAGCCACGGGACTTGAAACGCTGCAGCATGAAGACACTGCCCTCGCCGCCCTCTTAGTGGCCTCGGGTCCGGCGGTGACGCGTGGAAAGCAGCCGGCACATGTGCCGCTAACTCGCGAATGCGCCGCTGGCAATGATCCAATCGTCGAGCCAGAAGCCATGGCTTCGGCAGCGACTACAGCGACCAACAACGCGAGCGCATCGTCGAATCCATCCTCAGTCTCCGAGTCGACCATTCGCGTCGACGTGGCCCTGCTCGATCGCTTAATGAATTGCGTGGGCGAGCTAGTGCTGGCGCGCAATCAAATCTTGCAATTGTCGCTGGCGGCGGGCGAAGCGACCTTTCATAACGTGGCCCAAGGCCTGAATCGAATCACATCCGAATTGCAAGAAGGCGTGATGAAGACGCGGATGCAGCCGATCGGCAATGCTTGGAGTAAGTTCCCGCGAGTGGTTCGTGAGCTAGCGCAGCAATGCAATAAGCAAGTGCGTTTGGAGATGGAAGGTCGCGAAACAGAACTCGATAAGACCATCATCGAAGCCATTCGCGATCCGCTTACGCATTTGGTGCGCAATTGTGTCGATCATGGCATCGAACCTGCCGAGACACGCGTCGCCGCTGGCAAACCGGCCGCCGGCTACTTGCGTTTGCGAGCGTATCACGAAGGTGGCCAAGTCATCATTGAAGTGACCGACGATGGCCAAGGCTTAAACTACAACCGCATTCGTCAAAAGGCGCTCGAGAAAGATTTGATCACGCGAGAACAGCTTTCCCGCTTGAGCGATCACGATGCAGCGCAGCTCATTCTCTTGCCAGGGTTTTCGACCGCCGAGAAAGTAACGCATGTTTCGGGGCGGGGAGTGGGAATGGACGTTGTCAAGACGAACATCGAGAAGATCGGTGGCACGATCGACATTCAAAGTTCCCCGAATGCGGGAACCTGCATCAGCATCAAGATTCCCCTGACGCTGGCGATAGTGCCGGCACTGATCGTCAGCGCCGACAATGATCGGTTTGCGATCCCCCAAACGGGATTGGTCGAACTGGTGAGGCTCGAAGGCGAGAAGGCCAAATTGGAGTACGTTTACGACGCTCCAGTCTTGCGCTTGCGAGAGCAGCTGTTGCCGATTGTCTCGCTGCGGAAGATCATGGGCCTGCCAGAACCAGTGGCCCGCGCTGATGAGCAACCGACTATCAATATTGTCGTGCTCAAAGCGGATGACCGGCAATTCGGATTGATTGTGGACGGCGTCAACGACACGGCGGAAATCGTCGTTAAGCCGCTGCATAAGCGACTGAAGGGCTTAGCGATTTATGCAGGCGCGACGGTGATGGGCGACGGCAACGTGGCCTTGATCTTGGATGTTACTGGCCTGGGACGTTATGCGAATGTCCTCTCGACGAGCGGTCGGGATGTATCGCATTCGGAGGATGCCGAGAGCAAAGCGGTCAGCGCGGATACCGCGACGCTGCTGGTCTGCAACCTTGGGCAGGGATGTCGCGCCGCCTTTCCCATTTCGTCGGTGTCACGCTTGGAAGAAATCCAGCGCAGTGCCATCGAACAAGCGGAGGGACGCGATGTCGTGCAGTATCGTGGGACGTTCCTGACCCTGGGACGAATCGCGGATCTACTCGGTCTGCCT
>JBGSHH010000275.1:0-19753 GCA_041752355.1 Pirellulaceae bacterium
CGAAGTACATGAAATCTTCCGGCGTGCCATAGCGGCTGGTGACCGCGTAATAGCCTACCGTTTGATAGCCCCAACTCCCTGTGTAGGGATGCTCGCTGACGGGGAGCAGTTCCAAATGGGTGTGCCCCATCATCGTGCAGTAGTCGACCAATTGATGCGCCAGCTCGCGATAGTTGAGCCAGCCATGCGTGCGATCGTGGCCGCGCTTCCAGCTTCCAAGATGGACTTCATAAATCGAGATCGGTTTATCGAGATTATTCGATTGCTTCCGCTCGTTCATCCATTCTTCGTCGCGCCAATGATATTGACTGAGATCGGAAACAATGGATGCGGTTCGGGGCGGGAGTTCTTGCGCAAAGCCAAAGGGATCGGTCTTGTCGATCACTTCGCCATGGCGGGCTTTAACACGGAACTTGTATTTCTCACCCGCCTTGAGCGCCGGCACGAACAATTCCCAAATGCCGGTGGGAATATGTTTGCGCATCTGATGAGCGCGGCCATCCCATTTGTTGAAGTCGCCAACCAGCGCGATGCTTTGCGCGTTCGGTGCCCAGACTGCGAAGTTGACACCTTTCACGCCATCGACCGTCCGCAACTGCGCGCCGAGTTTGTCGTAGGCATGGGTATGGGTGCCTTCGCCGAGCAAGTAGATGTCGAAATCGCTCAAATACGACGAGAAGGCGTAGGGGTCGTGCATGGTGGTCATCGTGCCGCTTTCATCGGCCGCGCGGATCTGATACTCGCGCGACGTGGCTTTCGTCATCGGGCAAATCGCTTCAAACACGCCAGCGGGATGAATCTTCTCCATCTCGCGTGGCTTCTTGTGGGCGGAATCAAGCACCCAGGCTTTTTGCGACTGAGGCAAAAACGCCCGCACCGCCATTGCCTTGCGCCCATTCAGCTCCACTTCGTGTGGTCCCAAAACGTCAAAGGGGTTCTCCAAAGAACCATTTACAAGGTTTCCAAGCTTTTCCAAACAAACAGTCTTCTGCACGCGCGAATCCTCCAGGCGATGCGTTCTACAATCAGGGGGTTGCCAGTTCCAACCAGCAACCAAATTTCAGTGTTCGGTTTTCCCCAACTTCGCGCGCCGCCTGAAAGTTCGTGGACGTTTTGGGCGTGTGAACTTCCGCTAGTTGCGTACTTTATGGCACGCAATCCAACTGGCGGCAACCTCCGAGAGAGTGGGGGAATGTTTCCTTGCGGGGGTTTAATACGTGGCGTTGCCCAGTTGGGGCTTGCTCCAAATGGCCCCCAGGCTGCGCGTCCAGTTATCGACCGAGTTGCCCAACCGCTTCCAGAGCGTGCGTCGACGAGGACGCAATGTTAGCGCGGCGGTTGGCGAGGGGGGCGGCGCGGCGGGAACTGCAGATGGGATCGCTACGGGCGCAACTTGTTGTGCGACTTCAACTTGCAAGGCAGTGGCCTTGGCCGGACGAAAGCGGCAAGCCAGGCAATGGAACTGCATGGCATGGTCGATCCGTTGCCAGAGGTCGGCGTTTTTCACCGTCACCAACTGGCCGAAGCGTTCCCATTGCCAGCCGTTTTCGCGCCACGTCGGCAGACCAAATCGCAGTCCGCGACTGACATAACGACTGGCGGTAACAATGGTTACTTTCGAGGGTTGATCGAGGGCTTCCAGTCCGCGCACAATCGCCAAAAGCTCCAAGCGATCGCGAGAAACCTCCGACTCGGCGTCGGTGGCTTCAATTTCGGACGAGCCATCAACCGCCTGCAACACGAATCGCCACTGACCAGCTTCTGGCTCGTGGGGAGGTCGATCCTGGCGCGCGGTCGAGAACAATAAATAGTGGGGGGCGGACACGCTCATCGTGGTTCCGTGGTCGTAAGGGGAAAGACCAGGTCTAGGCACGTTTAGCGCGCAATCCGTTGCAGCACAAATATTTGCAATGATCCATCGAACCGATTTTTGGAAAAATCGATCTTGCAAAGTGTGGTATCGGAAAACTCGACCTATATTCTCCACTCAACCTGGAGCATTTATTCTAAAGACGAAAAGGTTCGCTGGGCAGTCGATGCTAGGTAAGAGTTATAGGTGTCAGGGTGCGACGATTGGGAGTCGGAAAATACAGGAGTTTCGCGGCTTTCCGTTCTCTGCTTTCCGATCTTGCTATACTATCCATTTCGCCCGCTCGCTTCTTTCGGCAACTCCGCCTGTGGCTACTCGCAATCCTCTTCACGCCTACTCGGTTCCCAAGCGATTTGGCTTGGGGGCGATCATGGCGTTCACGACGTTATTCGCGGTGCTGCTGGGCATTCTGCGAATGTACGATGCGCCGGTCGGCTTCTACATCTTCTTTGGTGTCATGGGCTGCGCGGTATGTGCGGCGCAGATGATTACGAATCAGGTGCCGCGTTTGGTTTCAGTTTTGGTAGGGGCGATTTGTTTGCCACTAACAGCTGTGGTCTATGCGGTCATGGGAGAAGTACCTGGCTCGGAAGCGGTTGTGATGGTTCCTTGCCTGGCGGTGCCTGGTGCGATCATTGGGTATTTAACGGGAACGATGGCAGCGGGTGTGTTTCTGATGGGGGATATGCTGGAGGCGCGAGTCAGAGGGGAAACGATCGCGACTGCTGAATTGGTCGAGGAACCGATCGCGACGGACGGCATCCCCACGTTCACGCCTGACTCCTGCACGCCCTTTATCGGCGATGCTGCCAGTCAACTTTCTTCCGGCGAGGCGGTCATGAACGGAGATGATACCCCACGCGTTAAATCGCTTGGTCCGCCAGAGAGCGTGCCCGTCTATAACTGCCTGGCTTTGGTTGCGCCGCGCGACGCCCATGGCATCGTGCATGTGAGGGCGGCGAACTTATCGGACTTGCGCACTAGTGGCACGACGGAACGCGAGGCACTACAACATTTGGTTGGAGCATTCAAGATCATCATCTCGCAATGCCTGGCTGAAGGGCGCGACGTACCACTCTTGAAAGAACCACATCCGCCTCAACCCGGCGAACAACAACGCTACATCGCCGTGCATCTTTAAGTTGGTCTGGCGATCACGCGATGCAGCGAGCCATTCAGCCCCGTCGGCTCGCGGGCTTACTTAGTTAAACAAGAAGTGGCAAATATCCCCATCCTTCATCACGTAAGTCTTCCCTTCGACGCGCAACTTGCCAGCGGCGCGAATATCTTTCTCCGTGCGATGTGTCTCCAGATCTTCGAGCGAGTAAATCTCCGCGCGAATGAAGCCTTTCTCGAAGTCGGTATGAATCACGCCGGCGGCTTGTGGAGCGGTGGCACCAACGGGAATGGTCCAAGCTCGAACTTCCTTCTCGCCGGCCGTAAAATAGCTTTGCAGACCGAGCGTTTTATACGCCGCGCGCGCAAGCACGGCGAGCGCAGGTTCTTCGAGTCCCACCGAATGTAGCATCTCAGTCCGATCGGGATCGTCGAGTTCCGCAATTTCGGCTTCGAGCTTCGCACAAACTGGCACCACACTTGCTCCCACCGTCTCGGCATACTCGCGCACGCGCTGCACGAGTGTGCCCTCCCCTTTTAGATCACTTTCATCGACATTGGCAACGAACAGAATTGGCTTAGCGCTCATCAACCCAAAACTGGCGATGGCCAGCGCTTCCGGCTCGGGCAACTCCAATTTTCGCAGGGGCAAATCCTTCGACAAATGCGCGAGGCACTTCTCAATCGCCGTCACGCGCAGCTTTGCTTCCTTGTCGCCACTCTTTGCGGTGCGCTGCGCTTTTTGCAGTGCCGTTTCCAGGCCTTGAATATCGGCTAGCATCAATTCCATTTCGATCGTTTGAATGTCGGACAGCGGATCGACATTGCCGGAGACGTGAATAACATCGGGGTCTTCGAAGCAACGCACCACCTGCAAGATGGCGTCGACTTCGCGAATGTGACTGAGAAACTTATTCCCCAGCCCCTGCCCTTCGCTGGCACCTTTAACGATCCCCGCGATATCGATCAGCTTGAGCGCGGCGGGAATCAGCTTTTGCGGCGGAATGAGCGCGGAAATGCGTTGCAGACGGCCATCAGGCACGCTCACGATCCCTTCATTGGGCTCAATGGTGCAGAACGGATAATTCGCCGCCTGGGCCGCCTTGGAACTGGTCAAGGCGTTAAACAACGTGCTCTTGCCTACGTTCGGCAAGCCAACAATACCAGCATCCATCAGTCGTTCTCTCCAGCCAGGCGTGTAAGGGGAATTCACAAGTTTCGCAAGCCTTGTCGAAATCGGCAAGGGCGGAAGCCTGACTGTGGCACTCAAGCGTCTTGGTTTCCCAAGAACTCGCCTGCCACGATGGATATCGGTACAATAACGGAGGCTGGCCTCTTCCTTCCCTGTGGTGAGCATCATGCACAAGCTTTGGCTGATCGGCCTCGTCTTCACATGGGCTTTATTCGACGGACGGCAATACGCCGCCGCCCAGCAGCCCTATGATCCGGCATTGGAATCCTATCAATACGGCGAGTTCCAGCGCGTGCAAACGATCAATCGGATGCTACTGCGCATCGAGCAGATACGCGCCACGCGGCCGGGCTACCCAAGTTTTCTGTGGGGATATCCCGATTTTTACTATGCGCCGCAGTCCATCGGCCAACGACAGGTGCAAACGGGGCCAAATCGCTGGGAATCCTTTCCGCTCTATCAGGAACCGATCCCTTTCCCACCTCCGCCTGGGATTTCCGGCCCGCGCGAGTTCTGATTTGCATTGCATCGAGCGCGTGTCGTCATCTAAAATCAACGCTGCGAAATCGAGTGCTTTCGCTTGACATCGTAGCCTGGTTTGAGGATTAACTATGCGTCGGCACCGTCGTGGATTCACGCTCGTCGAGTTGCTGGTCGTGATCGCCATCATTGGCATTCTGGTGGCGTTGCTATTGCCAGCGGTCCAGTCGGCGCGCGAAGCGGCGCGACGCGTGCAATGCCAAAACAATCTCAAACAACTTGGCTTGGGGATGCTCATTCACCATGAGGCCCATTCGTATTTCCCGGGCGGCGGTTGGGGCTGGATGTGGACAGGCGATCCCGATCGGGGTAGCG
Organism: Pirellulaceae bacterium; assembly: GCA_041752355.1. Classification (GTDB taxonomy): domain Bacteria; phylum Planctomycetota; class Planctomycetia; order Pirellulales; family Pirellulaceae; genus JAEZGD01. The sequence continues at coordinate 5,034 of JBGSHH010000275.1, forward strand.
GCGCGAATCAACCAGCAGGTTGGAACTACTCATTGCTACCTTACATCGAGCAGCAGAACGTCTATGAACTGGGTGCCGATGGTCAGGCCGATACCATCACTGATAAACAACGTGACGGCGCGCTGGTGCGCGATCAAACGCCGATTCCCGCGTTCGTATGCCCATCGCGGCGGCGCAACTCGCTGTATCCACGTCCTCAGTCGATGACCTATACCAATGGTCGGCAAGTCACGCGTGCTGGCGTGCTCGATTATGCCGCCAACGCGGGCGACACGTCGCCCCGTTGGTACTCTGGGCCAGGCAGCATCGCCGCGGCCGCTACTTTCAACTGGGATACCAATAGTGCCCTCTCGAACACAGGTATTTCTTATTCGCGCAGTGAGATTGGCATCGCTCAAGTACGCGATGGCACGACGAACACTTACCTGCTGGGAGAGAAGTCGCTGATGCCGGACGATTACATCACTGGAAAAAACTCGGCCGACGATTTCGGCATGTATGAAGGTTGTGCGCACGATACGTATCGCTGGTGCGATATGTTCGACCTCAAAACCAACACCGGTCGCACGCCCAAGCAAGATCGCACCGGCGTGAACGATTACAGTTCGTTCGGCGGCCCGCACGCCAGTGGCTGTTTCTTCGTGCTTTGCGATGGGAGTGTACGAGCGATCGACTATTCGATCGATGCCACGATTCACGCCCGCCTTGGCAACCGGCAAGATGGCTTAGTGATCGATCAGAGCAAGCTTTAGTTTAAAGCCTCAACAAGAGCAGCGATTCCGCGTCTTCGCCATAGGGTCCGCGGAGCAGTTCGCCGCTTGGACCGACGGCCAGCGAGTTGCCGATACACTTCCGTTCTTGCCATGGTCCAGCGGTTATCGGGCCAACGTTACTCACGCCGACAATGGTCAGATCGTATTCCCGCGCCACGGCCCCGTAGTTATCCAGCCACAACTGACCGTAAGGCTCGCGAATGTTATCGTGATCGGCCGGCACGGCCCAGGCACATGGCGACAGAATAACGCGTGCTCCCATCAGCGCCAGCGAGCGCGAGATGACTTGTCCCGGCGCGAAGCCATCGGCACAAATCATCAAACCGAGTCGTCCATGGAGCGAATCGCAGACCGCCAGTCGGTCGCCGAGTGAGTATAACTCTCGCCCCAAATCAAGCTCGTTGATCTTACGATGATGTATCAACACTTCGCCATGCGGATCGATCAATACTGCGGCGTTGAACAAGTCCTCGCGGGAACGCTCGATGATGCCGGCGCAGACGTAGATTTGATGAGTACGTGCCGCTTGACGCAAGCGCTGGCACGATTCGCCGCCGGGGATCTCATCGGCTAACGTTCGCGCTGAGGGATGCGTCCATCCCAAGGTGAGCGCTTCCGGCAAGACGACGATATTCGCACCGTTTGCCGCAGCTTCGGCGATCCGCGCCTCCGCCCTCCGGAGATTGCCTTGCTTCTCACCGGGTTCGACCAGCATTTGCGCCAAGGCGATTATCATGTGATTCTAAGTCTCGTAGGAGCGCGGGCGTCCCGCCCGCTTCAATAACGTAGATCTTCGGATCCGACCCCCATTCGTATCGAACGACTTCGACAATCTCTGGGATGGATCGGAAACTCCATCCTGCTAAGCACAGGCCATGCTAACGCTCGCGACCATCGCCGCTAATTTCAAACAATGTCCGCTGTGCATCGCCGGCTGTTGCTCCTTCGGGATTCAATTCCTTGTAAAGCAAGCTGGGCTGAATGTCGTGATTGTTTTGGTACTTATTGCTGACATACTCCCGTATATTACCTTTAATCTGGTGGTAGAAAATCTGGCAAATCGGCACGCCGGGATAGATCTTAACCGGCTGCACGGCAAACATTTCCAGGGTCCAGTAACCGCGAAATCCCACATCACCAAAGCCAGCCGTCACATGCACGAATAATCCCAAACGCCCAATCGAGGATCGCCCTTCGATCATCGGGACCAGGTTGTGCGTCTCAGTCATTTCCACGGTTCGCCCCAAATAAAGTTGGTTGGGGCTGAGCACCAGACCTTCCTCCGGAATGACTATGCGTCGTGTGCGATTGGCTTTGCGCATGTCGACGACGACTTCCTCATACGTCAGCAACTCGTGATGCAACGTGAGGTTGTAGCTGTTGGGATTTAGATGCGTGGGGTCGAACGGATCAATAATGACGTTCTGGCCTAGTTGACTTTGAATTTCGTCGCCGGAGAGGATCATGGGGACATCCTTGGCTTTATGGTTGAGGCAACTCGGGACTACTCATTCACGTCGACTTGCGGACAGAACAGCAGCATGTGGCAGGCCTCGCAATCGGGTTTACGGGCTTTGCAAACTCGCCGCCCATGATGGATCAGGCGATGTGAAAAGTTGATCCACTCTTTCTTGGGAACGATTTCCATGAGTTCGCGTTCGATTTTGACAGGCTCAAGGGCGTCGGTCAAACCGAGGCGATGCGTCAAGCGTTGCACGTGCGTATCAACCACCACGCCAGATGGAATGCCGAAGGCGGTTCCCAGCACAACATTAGCCGTCTTGCGTCCCACACCCGCCAATTGCACGAGCGCTTCCATATTCTGGGGAACTTCGCCTGCGTGCTTTTCGATCAAATCGCGACAACAAGCCTGGATATTCTTAGCCTTATTGCGAAAGAAACCGGTGCTTTGAATCAGTTTCTCCAGTTCCGCTAAAGGGATATTCGCGAGATCCTGGGGCGTCGGATGACTCGCAAATAAATCGCGGGTGACGATGTTTACGCGCTCGTCGGTGCATTGGGCAGAGAGAATCGTGGCGATTAGCAGTTGAAACGGATTGTCGTGAATCAGCGCACACTCGGCGTCGGCGTAATCCGCCTGGAGCGACTTGATAACCTTGGCCGCTTGCTTCTTGCGATCAATCGCCGACATAGTGAAGACTTTTGCGATGTGCGACACACACCAAGTTGAGGGAGGGCGAAAAAAACAAGTCGCAACGTTAAGATCTCCGGCGGTTCCGCTGGGCATGATAATGCCGAACGTGTCGGCGTACCATCGGCGGACGCGAGTTTACTGGCGTATGCCGATTTGACTTATCATGTTCCCCCCGATATGGTTAATTGTCGTTTTCGCGGAGCAGCCCACCATTACTTGACGGCCCGCGTCTTTCTAGGAAATCATCGATGAACATGTACGACCAACAGAATCCATATCAATCCAGCTACGAAGGTTATGGCGCTATTCCCGCCGCACTAGCGGAAGAGTCCGCCCGTACCACGTTCATTCGCCGAACCTATTTGCATCTGGCAGGTGCGGTAGCGCTGTTTGTCGCGCTCGAGGCAGTCTACTTCACAATGATTCCCGACGAGACACTCGCGGGCATCATGGGAACTTTGTTCGCATCGCGCTTCGGTTGGATTGGGGTGATGGTCGGTTTCATGGGCGTGAGTTGGATCGCTAACAGTTGGGCGCAATCGTCTGCGTCGCAAGGCATGCAGTACGCCGGCCTGTTGCTGTACGTGGTAGCCGAATCGGTCATTTTCATTCCGCTGCTTTACATCGCCCAGCGGATCGATCCATCGATGAACATCATCGCCAATGCAGGTGTGCTGACGATGATCGTATTTGGTGGCTTGACGGGTATGGTTTTTCTGACGCGGGCTGACTTTTCCTGGATGGGTAAGTTTCTGTTCTGGGCCGGCATTGTTGCCACCGGGGCGGTGGTTTGCATGGTCATGTTTGGCGCCAACGGGATGGGCTTGATCTTCACCGTGGCGATGATTGGCCTGGCCAGTGGTTATATCCTGTATGAGACTTCCAACATTCTGCACCGCTACAACACGGAGCAGTATGTCGCCGCTGCGCTGGGACTGTTTGCCTCTGTCGCATTGTTGTTCTGGTATATCTTGCAACTGTTCATGCGCAACCGTGATTAATTGAACGATCGTCCAAATGTAAGGCAGGCGGAAACGCCTGCTTCACCACAAGGCAACGGCATGTCGCAAGAGTACGATCCGCGATACCTAGCAGGGATCGAACACTTCAACACGTGTGACTTCTTCGAGGCGCATGAAGTGTGGGAGGAGCTTTGGACCGAATACCAAGGCCCCTCCCGCAAGTTCTATCAAGGACTAATTCAGGTCGCCGTGTGCTTGCACCATCTGGGCAATGGCAACACGCGTGGTGCAAAGAAGCTCTATTTCGGCAGCCGCGGCTATTTAGAAGCCTACGGCTCGCGGCATGAAGGAATCAATCTCGACAAACTGCTCAGTGAGCTGCATGCCTGTTGCGCTGAGGTACTCGCCAGCGAGGACGAGTACCCAAAAGTCGATATTGATCCCGATTTGATCCCCGAGATTCATTTGGAATCGGAGTAGATCGGATCCTTTTAGAAGATACCGAGCGCCAACAGGCTATACCGCACGACCAAACCGGCGGTGACCACGGCGACCATGCTCATCAACTTGATGAGAATGTTCAGGCTGGGACCGCTAGTATCTTTGAACGGATCGCCCACCGTATCGCCGACGACCGCCGCCTTGTGGGCGTCGGTCTTCTTGCCACCGAAGTTACCGGCTTCAATATGCTTCTTGGCATTGTCCCACGATCCACCGGCGTTGGCCATGAAGATCGCCACACAAAAGCCGCAAGTCAACGTACCCACCAACAATCCAAGCACTCCACCAACGCCCAACAGCAGACCAACCACCACCGGCGTCGCCAGCCCCAGGAGCGATGGAAGAATCATTTCGCGTTGTGCAGCTTGCGTGCTGATGCGGACCGGCTCCGTGTAGTCAGGCAACTCCGTGTTGTTCATGATGCCCGGTTTCTCACGGAATTGGCGGCGAACTTCTTCCACCATGCCGCGCGCGGCGCGACCTACCGCTTTCATCGTCATGGCACAAAATACAAACACCGACATCGCCCCCAGAAACATGCCGACGAGCACTTTGGGGTTCATCAGCGAAGCGTCGTAATAAGTGGCGAAGTCGATCAGCGTCGCATTACGCAGTTCCGGAACCGTACCGCCAGAGTCTTTGAAATAGAGCCGCGATGGTCCACCGCCAACATGCGCCGCCACCGACGTCGTGCCGGCATAGTTGCCTGAAAGCATATCGGCCGGCAGTTTTGCGGGCCCCTGCCTGAAGTCAATCGCGTTCCATTGCGTGCGGATGCGGTCGTCGCGCAAATCGGCCGGCATGATGAGGTAATACGCCGAGTTCTTCTTGATCTCGTCTTCGCTCTTGTTCCCTTGGCCGTTGTAGTAGACGACGAAGCCGCGTGAGACTTTGTAATAGCCATCCTCGGTAACCTGCGAAGCGACGTCATGCCCCCAACGTTCGAAACCGACGCGTACTTCTTCCACATAGGCAGCTAAAAGCGCTAAAGCAGTGAGCGCGGCAGAACCGATCGCAAAGCCTTTACCTGTGGCGGCTGTGGTGTTGCCCAAGCTATCTAAGGCGTCGGTGCGCTTGCGAACCTCCGGTCCTAAGTGCGACATTTCCGCGTTGCCGCCTGCGTTGTCGGCGATAGGGCCATATGCATCGGTCGCGAGTGTGATGCCGAGCGTACTCAACATGCCAACGGCCGCGATGCCGACGCCATATAGGCCCAATGCGTAAGTGGAGTTATTGCTGAAATCGGTGCCAGCCGCGAACGCGAACGCGGACAACGTGCCTATGCAAACCACCACCACTGGAAACCAGGTGCTGATCATGCCTTCGGCAATGCCACCGATGATCACGGTCGCGGGACCGGTCAGCGCTTGCGAAGCGAGATCTTTGGTCGGTTTGTATTCGTCGCTGGTGGAGTATTCGGTCCATTTGCCGATCAACCAGCCTGCGACCAGGCCCACGACGATACTTCCCGCCACGCCCATATGCTCTGGCAGGATCAAATACGCTAAACCAAACGCGGCGGCGATCACCAGCACCGTCGAAGCGTTGATGCCCATGCCCAAGGCGGCAAGCAGGTTCTTCTGCGTTGCGTCTTCCTTAGTGCGAATGAGATACATGCCAGCAATGGAGAGAAAAATACCGACGCCTGCCAGCGTCATCGGCAACATGAGTGCCCGCAACTGCATTTCCTCATCGCCGACAAACGCCGCCACTCCGAGCGCCGCCGTCGCCAAAATGGAACCACAGTACGACTCGTACAAGTCGGCACCCATGCCAGCCACGTCGCCGACGTTATCACCGACGTTATCGGCAATCGTCGCGGGATTGCGTGGATCGTCTTCGGGAATGCCCGCTTCGACCTTGCCGACGAGATCGGCACCAACGTCCGCCGCCTTGGTAAAAATGCCGCCGCCCACACGGGCAAACAATGCCTGACTGCTGGCACCCATGCCAAAGCACAACATAATGACGGTGATTTGGCCCAAGTCGAGCTTCACGCCCCATCGCAAAATACCGTACCAAATGCAAATATCAATAAGGCCTAAACCAACCACCACCAGTCCCATTACTGCGCCACTGCGAAACGCGACCTGCAAGCCTTGATTGAGCGATTTCTGCGCGGCGGCGGCGGTCCGATTGCTGGCCGATGTCGCGGTTCGCATGCCGAAAAAGCCCGCCAACCCGCTAAAGAAACCGCCGGTGATGAAGGCGAAAGGCACAAACTCGCTCTGCACTTTCAGCACATAAGCTTGGAACGCGAGCAACAACGCGATGACCACGAAAAAGATCGCCACGATCTTATATTGTTGTCGCAGGTAAGCCCCCGCGCCATCGCGCACGTAACCAGCGATTTCCTGCATCCGGGCGTTGCCGGGATCAGACGCGATCATTGACTGATAAAAGAACCAGGCTTGGACGAGCGCGACCACCGCGCCGGCGACGCAAATACCAAAGAAGACATATTCCAGCGAGCCGAGACCGCTTGTGGCGGCTTTGGTGGTTTCCACGGCCTCTTGCGCGGCGGCAACCTGGGGCAAAAGCCAACACAACATCGTGGTGGCCAGCAGGGGAAAACTTCCTGTCTTGATCCTCATGATGGCAATCTCTCCTGATCTTTTTGGCACTAGCAAAACTGGGCGCGCAGCGCGACGGCATTCCTCACGCTTTCGTAAAGGCCGGAGTGTACTGACTTTACGGGATAACTGTCAACCGTCTACGCCGGAGAAGAGAACCTAGCGGCAGCACGACGGCGGAGAATTGCGCCGTATGTGAAGGAGATACGTCAAGCACAAAATTCTTGGGGACGCAGCCAGGCTGCCGCCGGAAAGAGAGATGAAAACGCCTGTTGCTTAACAACAATTCTTAAGCAATCAGGACGCCTGCGCGCTATGTAGGATCGCGCGGGACATTCTGGGCACATTCTGTTTGACCGCTGGGCCGGCAATGGTTACAGTCAACTTGGGCTACAACTCTTTACGGAACAAGCGTTTATGCTGCGTGAGGCGGTCTTTGAAGCGAGCTTGGATTATTTCCTCAGCCCGCTGCGCGAGTTTCTAGCGGATGACTCCGTGACCGAAATCATGGTCAATGGTTTCGATAAGATCTATGTCGAACGCCGCGGCACGCTGTTTGAGACTTCCGCTAAGTTCGAAAGTCCTGACGCCCTGTTGTCCGCCGTGCAGAACATTGCGCAGTGGGTCGGACGGGAAATCAGCGCTCATCGGCCGGTGCTTGATGCCCGCTTGCCCAACGGCTCGCGCGTCCATGCCATTATCCCGCCTGCCGCCAAAACCGGGCTGTATCTGACGATTCGTAAGTTCATGCGTGACTTGCTCACGCTCGACGATTTGATGCGTTATGGCAGCCTCTCTCCGATCGCCAAAGAGTTTTTGGAGATCGCCGTGCGGCTGCGGAAGAACATCATGATCTCCGGCGGCACGGGCACGGGCAAAACGTCGTTATTGAACGCCTTGTCGACGGCGATTCCGCCGGAAGAACGAGTGGTGGTGATCGAAGACACATCCGAACTCAAACTGCGCCAGCCACACTGTCTCTATCTGGAAGCTCAGGCCGGCGATAGCCAGGCGCGTGGGGCTGTTTCGGTGCGACAATTATTCATTTCGTCGCTAAGAATGCGGCCCGATCGGATCATCGTGGGCGAAGTTCGTTCTGGCGAAGCGCTCGATATGGTGCAATCGATGATTAGCGGTCACGCAGGTAGTCTTTCGACGGTCCACGCCAGTCATCCCCGCGACGCCTTGACCCGCCTGGAAACGCTCGCGTTGATGTCTGACATCGAAATTCCGCAGGCGATTGCCCGCGCACAGGTGGCGTCTGCGATACATTTAGTAGTACAATTAACGAGGTTCACCGACGATGGTTCGCGAAGGATAACGCAGATCACTGAAGTCAGTGGTTTGAGCGAACATAACCAGTACGAGGTCCGCGATTTGTTTCGATATCAAATGCGCGGCAAAGACTCGGACGGGAAATTGCTCGGCGGCATGGAACTGACTGGCGAGTTGCCAACCTTCGCGGCCGAACCGTATCAGCAAGGTTTGGAAGCGCAGATCAAAGTGAGCAAAGCGTTATGGCAAACACCTCGCAAAGGCGAATGAGACGTCGTCGGCGCGCTGGTGTGGCAACGCTCGACTATGTATTGGTGATGGGGGTGGTGTTACCGCTGGCGACTTTTCTTTTATGGATCGGGCCACGGATGATGTCCTTAGTATACGAAATGTACTGCCTGTTTGTGGCGGCGCCCTGGATGTGAATCGCGGTTGTGAATTGCAAAGGTGCGGAAATGTTAAGCCTCAAGAATTCCCGCTATGGCAAGTTGTTGACGCGCGTGCATCGCGATGAAGCAGGTGCCGTGTCGATTGAGACGATCCTCATCATTGGGGCCATCGCGCTACCGATATTGATTTTCGTAATCAAAGTGGGTTGGCCGATGGTGAAGTCGTTCTTCATTCGGGGCATCAACGACTTGGAAGCCGAAAGGAATGCCGCTCAGCAATGATTGCGACGCTGCTGTTGATCGCTTGCACCGCAATCGCGGCGGCGACCGATGTGGCGTGGCAAAAGATATTTAACCACACCACTTACAGCGGCATCGTCGCTGCCTGGCTACTAGCAGCGCTGCGGAGTGGTTTGGAATATCAGAACCTGGTCTCGCCCGAAGTGTTGGATTTCTGGAGCCTTGTCGGCCTGACTGATAGCTTGCTCTCGTTCGCGATGTGCGGTGTGCTGCTGTTGTTTTGCTTTGTGTTGTTTCGCATCGGTGGCGGCGACGTGAAGCTGTTGGCGATGGTCGGAGCTTTTTTGGGAGTGGAACAAGGACTCGAAGCGCTACTCTGGACATTCGTATTGGGTGGCGTGCTGGCGGTGGTGGTATTGATTTGGCGCGTGGGAGCGCTAGAACTTTTGCGACGTGGTTGGCTAACGGTGTGGTTGTTTGCGACCCGTTCGCCCCCCTCCCCGCTGACGAAGTCTGATGGCGAGATTTTGGGTTCGCGTTTGTATTTGGGGCCGTGCGCGCTGCTGGGTGTTGTGATCGTGCGTTTCGAGTTGATCGACTATTTTCCGAGCCTGTGACGCATCATTGTGACTAAGTGTAGGGGTGAGCCATGTCTTCCGCTATCCTCTTCGCTTGCCTTCCGTGGTTGGCCACGCTGGTTGCTGCGCTCGTGGGTGTGCGCTGTTTGGTGGCGTTTCGCGGTCGCAATGAAGATTTGCTTTGGCAACGACTCGCGACACTACATCGTGATCAAGCTGGGGCGGTGCAAAGTTTGAGTTTTGTGCTCACGTTGCCGGTCTTTATCATGTTCATGCTGCTGATCGTACAAGCCAGCCAGGTAATGCTGGGGCTCGTGGTCGTGCATTACGCGGCGTTTGCTTCCGCTCGCTCCGCCTTGGTTTGGATTCCAGCGCAGACGACCGATCTCAATGAATCGGCCAATTGTATCAGCACGCGCGCGGTGATCTCCACTGGCAACAACGGCACGAACTACGTGATTGGTTCTTCCGGCACAAAGTATCAAAAGATTCGCGCGGCGGCGGTGCTGGCTTGTGCGCCGCTGGCTCCTTCGCGGGCCAATGGTGGCGGGGGTGTTGTGAATGATCCGCGCGCCGAATTGATGATCATGGCGGTACCGGCGCTCGCCCCAACAATGCGAACCAATGCCCGCATTCCGACACGCATCGCCAACAAGATCGCGTATAGCGAACAGGCAACGCATCTCACGCTCACCTTTTTTCATCCTAATAACGAACCACCATTGCAACACTACTATGAGTTCAATGATGGCCTTGGCAATTGGGGCTGGATCGAATTTGAAGACAATGAACTCGGTTGGCAAGACGCCATCACCGCCACCGTGACGCACGACTTCGCTCTATTGCCTGGGCCGGCGCGATTTTTGGCCAAGCCCCTTTCGCAGAGTAGCGGTGGCGATCCCACCGCCGCGCGAATCACGCGTCGCGGCAATGTCTATGTGATTCCATTAACCGCCTCCGCCACGCTCGGCAATGAAGGAGAGAAATCGGTAATGCCCTATGTTCACCCGTTGGCACAATAATCCACGCCGCTTGCGTCGACAAGCACGACGGGGAGTTAGACCCGACGCGCAGTGGTTCATGCTGCGCTTGCATCATGATGAACGTGGGTCGGTGAGTTTGGTGACCGTGTTCTCGCTGATGTTGCTGACAATGCTGCTGGGGATGGTGATCAATACCTCTCGGCAAGTTGATAGCAAAGTCCGTCTGCAAAATGCCGCCGATGCCGCCACGTATAGCGGCGGCGTGGTGATCGCCCGCGGGATGAATGGCCTGGCGTTCACCAACCACATGATTAGCGACGTTTTTGCACTGACAGCTTTCTTACGCGAAGCCCGCGATGGCAACGCCGCGTCGCTCACACCGCAAGTGCTTACTGCCTGGTCGAACATCGCACCGGTTCTCGAATCGTCGGAATTCCCTAAATTTAAAGCCCTCGGACAGGCGATCCCCGAGAAGGTCCGACTCGAACAAGAGATGATCTTGCGGTACAGCGAGTGGATGGCTTCCATTTCGGCACTCGTGCTACCCGTCTTTGAACAGATTCTGGCGGAGGAAGCGATTCCGCAATATCAGCGCGCACTGATCGCTGGTACGCCGCTGCAAGCGCAGATTGCTGTGAGCGAAATCGCCTATCGTCATGGCGACGCGGTATCCAATCGCGATGCCTCACGAGGGCCGCTGGCGGGATTACTCTGGCGTACGATGCTGATGCCGGTAAGTGGCGAAAGCGAAATGGTCCGCACGACGTTGCCGGTAGTCGATCCCGCTAGCGATGAAGGCTTGCAAACCAATGGCCTCCGTCGCCGTGCACGCACGCGGCGTAATTCGCTGGCGCACACCTATCTCGACCACTGGGACAATGAGTACATGCAGCCCTTCGATGCCGAGGCAAAGATGTCGCAGTTCGGCCAACTGTGGCGCGGCTTCACCTGCGGCCAACTCGAACGTTTGCTCAAAGACGAATATCCCGACACCAATCTACCGATGATGATTCGCCCCTTGCCAACCGGCGTCGCTGCAGGACAGGTTCAGGCGACTGCGAATGTTGTGCTGGATACCGATTACAACTTCGTTGGCGTTACCTATTGGCCGCCGTTGACTGAAGCGATGCCAGGGATATTCACCAGCCCAGTGCAAGTCGAACATCAAGCGTACGCACAAGGTACGCTCTTTATTCCGACTCGCCGACTGGTGTTGGCCAACAGTGGCGATCCCTATTCCCAACTTGGCTTTTACCGCTATTGGTATTGGGTGGGCCGCCAGAATCGCCCCACCGAGTGGGATTTGTGGAATCAGAACTGGAATTTTCAACTCGTGCCGGCGACCACCGAAGCGCTACCACAAATCCTCTCGCAAGATCCCAGCGACGCAGGCATTCCAACCGTTCCCGAGCGCCGCTACTATCCACCAAACTTAACGGATATGACCGGCCAGCAGATGCAGACTTTGAATTCGCATTAACACTTAGAACTCACCTATGCCCAAGCTACGCGCCACACGATGCCGACGACGCGGCCTTGCTCCACTGGAGTTAGTGCTGTCGTTGCCGATTTTGTTGTTCGCGTTGGCGCTGCTTGTGGGAATGGGTACGGCCGCGTGTTGGAAAGTGCGAACGCAAGTGGCAGCGCGGCATCGCGTCTGGAGCGATCGGTTTCCGCGCTCGGGCGGTTGGATTCAGCGACCCAATGATTGGCCGCAATCGGCGACGTGGGAAACGCGCGCGGGCGCAGCGCTTCAGACCATCGAATTGCCCGCTCTGCAAGCGCCGGTGGTGCGCGGTCCGCTGGATGGTGGTATTCGCGTCGATGACACCCTACTCGATCCGTCGCTTAACGTTTCAGAAGGACACGCGCGGATCGAACGCTTCCCACCCCTAATGCCAGCGCTCGGCAAATACAAGCTCGACGTCAATCACGATATTCTCAACAGCCGCTGGCAATATCGGCAAATGGGTTTTAGTAGCAACGTCCAGCGTCGTCTGCCAAAGATCTATGACCTTCCCAATGGGCAAGGAGAAGCTGCCTATCGTCGGGCGTATCAGGAGATTCTTACGGCTGACGAGCGCGATGCCTGGGCCGTGCTGGATCGCGATGAGGAACTCGCGCAGTTCTACGGCGGGTATTTCGATTTTCATCCGCGACTGGCGAGTTTTTGTTCCCTCGATGTGGCGCAAGTGCAACAAACGAGCGTGCAACGCTTGGTCGATCGCATTCAAGGCAAGCCGCCACCGCGCCGCGTCACTAGCGTGCCGGAGCGAATGACGCTGCGTTTCCTGCAACGCTATCGCGATGAACTTGCGTATTGGACGTTGCCCGACGCACCACCCAATCCCACCCGCATTGCGCAGCTCGAAGCGTTAATTGATTTGCTCGAAAACTATCTCAGCATCGCGCGTGCCAGCTATCCATGACCCGGACCGCGAAAGCCCAGCCCGATGCCGATTCTCCACCAGCAGCGCCCAGCTTTGCTGATGTTGCCAGGCGCGTGCGGATCATCACCAGCAATCTCTTGGCGACTGCCTTGGTGCTGATCATCGGACTCGTGATCGGTCGCGAAGTCATCGGCTGGTGGCGCGAGGACGAGAATAACAAGCGACAGTCCGCCGTGGCGTCACAACCGTCCGAGCCCACGCCGACGATCGCGCAGTTCGGGGTTAATGGTCCGCCGTTGGAACTGCGCACTCTGATGGGCGATCGGACACAAGCGCTCGCCGGCCTGCGAGCGATGTGTCGCAGCGCGATTGATTCCACGCCACCAATCACTGCCAAGTCCATTACCGACGAAGAACGCCGCCTGCTTAACACCGTTGCGAAGAGCACGCCCAGTGAGACCACCCCGCAAGGCGCGATCTACGAATTGCCTGGCGCGATTCCCGTCGTGGTCGCGGTCACTGGCCACGACGAAGCCACCCGTCGCGTCGCTTACTGCGGTCTGGCCTTGTCACCTGCTCAAGATGGCTGGTCACTGTACGGCATTCGCTGGCTAAATCGCGGAGAACAATTCCAAAATGAGGCCTTTCCGCTCCCGCCAGGGACGCAGCGCGTGATGTCGCTCGCGACTGGCGCGACAGCGACTACACTAGTATTTAGCGGAGTTGGTGAGGTGGCAAATTGGCAGGCGTTCTACGAACGCACTGCCGAGGAGCGCGGATGGCGGACGCTACACGATTGGCGGCGAGTTGGCTACGATTGGCAAGCTTCCTACGAAGCAAACACAACATCATCGACCATCACACGCTACGATATTCAACTCAGCAGTGACTCCTTCGGTTTCTGGCGTGGGCTGGTGACTTCCACGGCGCATCCCGCGCCCCAGGCAGAGTAAACTTCAATGAACAATAAGCGTGGTTTGGTGCTCGCCCTGAGCGTGGGGCTGGGATTGGTCGCGGCCATTTTGAATTGGCTGTACCTGATCGAAAAAGGAAAGGGGGTCGCCAGTGAATCGTTCGTCGGCGTGGCGGAAGATGCGCGCGTCCGCCGAGGTGATGTCTTCACCGATATTCAACTCGTACCAGTCACCATTCCCAAGAACCGCGTCGGCACGCTTGAACAATTCGCCATACGCTACGACGATCGCCAAACGATCATCGGCATGACCGCGACCCGCAACTATAACGACGGCGAACTCGTCCTACGGGCCGACCTTAAATCGCCGCCGCCGGAACTCGAACTTTCCAGCGCCACCGAACGGGCGATGTGGATTCCGGTCGATACGCGGACTTTCGTGCCGACACTGGTGATGCCGGGGGATCAAGTTTCGTTCATTGTCAGTGCGGGTCCCTCGCTGGCGCGACGTCCCAGCGACTCGGGCGAAGACGATCCTTCCGCGCCACCTCAACCAGCCGCGATGCCTGACGCCAAAGTGGAGACGATTGGTCCGTTTCGCGTCTTATCACTGGGTAATCGTTTGGGCAGCACGGAAGTGATGCGGGCGGCTGGGATTCCGCAGTTACAAGAGAACGTGATGACGATCAGCGTTAATGAGCTCAATGGCCAACTCGATGCAAAATCGCAGAAACTTTGGGCGCTGCTGCATCAAACGGACTTTCGCCAGGTGGGTGTACTCCTGCATCCACGCAAAGCCACGACCACTCCTTAAAGCAGCGCCCTCGGCATGAAAATCTGGTTCAACAAAGTACACGAAAGCCATCGCTCGATGGTGGAAGTCGGCGGCGGGCCGATCACCATCGGACGCGACGCTGGAAACACGGTGGTGCTTAATAGCCCGCTTGTTTCCCGACGCCACGCTGTCGTCGAACGGAACGATGGCCAA
>JBGSHH010000276.1:0-16279 GCA_041752355.1 Pirellulaceae bacterium
TACCGCAGGGACCATTGCGAACGAGTGTCTTTGGAGCGAGCCCTTTTCTATCTAGGCTTCTGTGAGGCCTTCGAGCGGGTCAATGGATAAAACGCTCTCGCAGAAAGATGGTGCGCGCCCGGGCTGCCGGTATCAAAGCAAGCGAGCGAGTGATTCCCTAGTCATCGGCAAATAGGTTCGCAACCCGCAGTCCTGCCCTCTCAGCTTTGTTCAACTCTCAACTTTGTTCAAATAGTGCCACGCTGGCGGTGAAGCCGTGCATGAAGTTCTTGCCGCCGATGGGACCGAGTTCGCCTTGGGCGAAGAAGCCGGCCAGGGGTAGATCCCCAAACGTCGCTTTCAAGCATTCCACATCGTGACTTGGCTCGCGAAAGAGATGAATGCCGCGACCATTACAGGTGAACATCAGCGCGGCGAGAGGAGCGGCGCCGGCTTGTTGCGACGCGCGGAAACATTGTTTCAAATCGTCGTCGGCGGTGCGAACATCCCGAATGTGAAACTGCACGGTTTGTCCCGTGCGAAAGTAGTCGCCAACCGCGATCGCGCCGCGCTGAGCATCGATTCCCATCACATTGCGCACGAGAAAATCGCCGGATTCAAATCGTTCGAGATACTCGCTGACGACGCGCCCCACATGCAGGCCGCGCTGCACGAGTTGTTGTTCGTGCGTTGGTAGTTCATCGAAGATCTCTTTAAGTTGCACAAGTGCCGCGCGACCGCCGAGTTCGAGGATCACGTTCCCTTCCGCCTTGGTAATCACCAAGGGCTTGCCGATCGGTCGGCAACCTTGCGACAGAACCGAGCGCACGCGGATAGCGCCGCTCACCAAAGCCGCTACTGCGCCATCGCGATGCACCTCGCGCCCCACGATCAAGCGATTCTCGCCAGGGACGGAGCCGCCACTGGCCATGCCTCCAAAGACAGGCGTTCCGGGACGATCGTCGTTCAAGCGCTCCAGCATCGCGTCGGCGGGAAAGCTAAAGGGCTCACCAAGGCAAAACAAACTCGCGTGTTCCGGCCAAGGACCATCGCAAGCATCCGTCCAACCGGTGATGAACGCCCCTTCTGCCGCGCGCTCGTAGCGGAGGTGCATCGGCTCGACCTGTACTTCTGGCAAGACGGCGGCCCAGAGACTGATCGCCGTTTCGCCCTCGATCTCGCGTTCGGTTTCCAACAGCGATTCCGCCGTGCAGCCGAGAAGATTGTGTGTAGCTAGCGCGTCGCAAAGGTGAGTCGCCACTTGCTGCATCTGTTCGGCGCGATCGGCCGAGACAAATACAAATGCCAGATTCGCTGGTTGCCCCAGTTGCTTCGACACTCGTTCGGCCACTTCCCTCAAGGCGATGGAGAGGTCGGCATGCGTGCTGAGCGCGGAAGCAAAACGGGGAGTTGGCGTGGTCATGGCAGTCTCGCGGCAAGAGTAGTGAATGCCTTCGCATGATAGCGGTTATGTGAGCCTCTTAGTAGGTCCGCCACGCCAAGGTGGACACGTACTTGGACAGGGCCGGAGCAGTTGCCTCCAGCCTCTGTCTAGCGACGCTCGGCGTGCGAGACGGACGATTTGCTTGCCAGCACAGGCCCAAACGCGATAAACTATCGGGTGCAACATCTCCGGTGAGGAACCCATCATGCGACGACAAATCATCCTCTGCGCGATAATTGGCTTGACCTTCGTATTAGCGGGAAACGCCTGGGCGCAAACGGTGCAATTACCGACATTTCGCTACTTCTCGGTCGATACGACGGTGAGCGTGCCGGATCGTGGCGGTGCCTTTCTAGGCGGCGTGAATCGGGCGAGTTCCGGCAGCACGACGCAAGGCTTCGGACCGCTCCGTAATCGGGCGATCGGTGGCAGCACCGGCGCCTCAGGCGTGAGCGTGCATGCCACCATCATCGATCACGAGGAGCTCGATCGCGAGGTGCTGGCGGAAGCGGCCCGTCGTCGTGGCGGTGGTGACTATGTGCTGCGCGAGACACGTCCCCTCTCGCCCGAGGAACAACGCATCGCCAGCAAAGCGGAGTTTCTCTCGCGCAATGTCGCGACGCGCGAAAAGGAGATCGAGCGCGAAGTGGTTGCCGAACCGGTTCTCAGCCTCTCGGCAATTCGCGATCAAGCGCTGCGCCGTGAGCAACGTTTGGAAACCGAAGCGGAGATGAAACTCGCCGCTGGTATCGCGGCGGAAAAGGCAGGCAAATTTGCTTCCGCGCGTGGATACTATGAAGCAATCCTCCGGATGAACGTCACGAATGTCCGTGAGGAAGCCGCGCAACGCTTATCCAAAATCGCACTGCCGAAGAAAAAGACTAGCCCACCGTGAAACCTGCACGAAGCCTCTTGCGACTCTTCCCTCAGCGCGCAGCAAACAGCCCCACGACGAAAAGATCGGCATGGGGCTGTAATGGTTTAGTCGGCAAGCAACTGGTGAATTACTTCTCGCCGCTTTACTTATCTTTGTCTTCGCTTTCGATGCCGAGGAGCTCGACTTCAAAGGTCAGCACGGAATTAGGGCCGATGTCGTCACCAGCACCACGTTCGCCGTAGGCGAGTTCGGACGGAATGAACAACTGCCACTTGTCGCCAACCTTCATCTTCTGCAAGGCTTCAGTCCAACCAGGAATGACGCGATTGACTTGGAAGGAGACGGGCTCGCCGCGCTCGACACTGCTATCAAACACGGTGCCATTGGTGAGCGTGCCGTGATAGTGGGTGCTGACGGTATCGGTCGCTTTGGGGCTGGCACCTTTGCCTGCCTTGAGGACCTTATATTGCAGGCCGCTTGGGAGCGTGGTCACCCCTTCTTTCTTCTTGTTGGCGGCGAGAAAGGCGTCTCCATCCTTCTTGTTCTTTTCGCTTTCGACCTTGGCCTTGGCGGCCATTTCTTTTGCTTTCACGGCGGCCTTGGCTTGCATGATCTCTTGCAGGCCCATCATGGCGGCGCGAAGTTGAACTTCCGTCAGGCCTGGCTTGCCATCCTTGAGCGCGTCGGCAAAACCTTTCGTGAATTGTTCGATATCGACATCGATATCGTCCCCTTTGATGCCGCGACCGATTTGCATACCAATCGCGTAGCTATAGTCGGCCTTCACCTTGGCGGGATCGGCCTTTTCAGCGGCGGGTGGATCGACCGCTTCCTTCTTTTCATCTTGGGCCAGCACCGTGCCGGCAGAAAGCAGGAGAGCGAATGTAAAAAGCGCGAAATAACGCATCGTTCTGTTCCTTGGTGGGAATGGGAGGGGCGGAGGGACCGCGTCGCCGAGCAGCCAACGCGGCCAGGTCGCGAATTGCGGAACGAAGAATTGTAGCAGAACTGCCGGAAAAGGGCATTACAACAGGCGTTGAATGCGGTCCACCACTTCCTTTTGGCTGTTCTTCTCGCCAGGGCGAAGAGTGACGTAGCAGGCCCGGTCGGTGGCGCTATCCAGAATCACCTGGCGGGTGTTGGGCGTGCTGAAACCGTCCGGACAAGGTTCGTGGCCGTGGATCAAGAGCTCCGCCTCAACCAAGCGGGCGAAGGCTTCGGCATTCTCCAGGCGAAAATCCCGCCCCCAAACTAGCTGAAACGCTGCCCCCTCCGCCGCTAGATCGTCATCGGTGAAAGGGCGATCAAACACCCCCAGGTCAAACCCCCAGCGATCGACTTGCGCCGGCAAGCTATGGGAGATAAACGTCTGCCCGCAGCGGACCGCCAGCGGTAAGCTGCGCAAAAAGACCATCGCCGCCTCGCGTACCGATTCCGCGGCTGGGCCATACATCTCTTGCAGGCCGCAACGGAACAGCAAGTTCAGCACACGGCGATTTTTGGAGATCGGAAAGTCGGTAAGTTCTGCCAGTTCATGATTGCTCAAAAGAAAATGAAATTGACGAGGATACGTCGTCTTCAGCCGGGCGACATCCTCGAGCATGAGGTGCGACATGCAGCCGCCGCTGGGATAGGTCGGCCCGCCGTGGCAGACCTCTTGCATGATGAGATGTCGCCGCGTCTCGTTTTCTAAATCCGCCAGTTTGATCAGCCGGTTGAAGTTGAGGCGATTGCCGTGCAGGTCGGCGGTGATCATGACTTCGTCGGCTACCTCGTGATCGAGGACCACGACGTTACCTTGGCGCGCCGGCGTCGCCTGATTGAGTTCCGCCGCCTGATAGTAGGTGGCGATGACACGGTCGATGATATCAGGCGCAGCGGACATGCAATCCAACGATAGGGAGTAACGTAGGGTAGTGGATCAAGGCAGGCAGGAATGCCCCACGACGTGATGAATGCCCGGCTCATCCGGTGGGTTTGGGAGGTTGAGGCGCGTCGCCGTCAGGCACGATGGAGAGTCCGTCCGAAGCACGCAAGAGGATCTTGTATTGTTTGCCTGGGCGGGCTTCGATGATTACCGATTGCCCGTGCGCCGCGCGAATGCCGAGCGCCTTCGACTTGCCTTGATCGTTGGCGATATTCCAGAAGTCGCTCCAGATTTGTTGTTCGAATTCGCTGGCTTGCCCGCCGTGATTGTAAACACCGGGGCGCGTCCCTTCCTTGTCGAGCGAGAAGCCATCCATCGGCTTTTGCGCATCGCCATAGAGCGATTTGAACAGACAAAGCGTGGTGGAGCGATCAATGGCGGCGGTCTCAACGTAACTATCGTCGAACTTCACCAACCAGCAGGAGATATGCACCATCTTGCCATTGATGTGAAACTTTTTGGGCGTATCGATGGCATGCCCTTGCTCATCGATTTCGACGAACTCCACGTCGGTGGTGACCTGGCCGGAGGCGTCAGTTTGTTGATTGAGGACGGTGACGCGGGCCAAACGATGATCAACCTTGAGCAAACGCAGCGCAGTATCGAGCTTTTCGATCTTCTCCTTCTGCACCTGCAGATCGGACTCCAGGGCGGAGATGCGCTGCTCCTTGAGCGCCAATTCTTCGTTCTTGGCTTTGAGATCGATTTCGGCCTTGTGGTAGGTGGTGTAGCCGTACCAGCCGCCAGCCCCTAGCAGAGATACCGCGACAAGCGCGAGCAACGTCCGCGCCGTGCTATTGATGGTCGCCAGCGTTTGCATGAATCCTGCCACAGGGTCGCCTTTAGTAGCGTTGTTGGGGGGAGCTAGTTAATTGTAGTTGATGAGGCAAGAGCGCGGGAGGTGCAAGGAACGGGTTCGCAGGTTGGTTCTCCCGCACGGACGACAAGTTGGCGGTAACGAGAATCGTTCGAAGCCGTTGGGACGGATGGGGAAGTCCGTCTAGGAAATACCCAATAGCGCCCGCACGGCGGCGGCGATATCAGACTGGCGCATGAGGCTTTCCCCTACCAGAATGGCGTCGACACCGGCGCTGGCCAGCAGTTGAACATCGGCGTTCGTGGCGATGCCACTTTCCCCCACTAAGAGACAATCGTCGGGAATCTGCGATTTCAAACGGATGGTATGGTGCAGATCGACCTCAAACGTTCGCAGGTCGCGATTATTCACGCCGATCAGCGTCGCGCCGGCGGCGAGCACGCGGGAGAGATTCGCCGGTTCGTACAGTTCCACCAGCGGCGTCAGCCCCAATTCGACCGCCTCGTAATGCAGTTTGCGAAGATTGCAATCGTCGAGACATTCGGCGATCAACAACACGGCGTCGGCGCCGGCAACGCGGGCTTCCAAAAGTTGGTAGGTATCGAGAATAAAGTCCTTGCGCAGCAGCGGCAAATCAACTGCCGCGCGAATCGCCGTGAGATATGCCAAACTCCCTTGGAAATACGACTCATCGGTCAACACGCTGAGGCAAGTTGCGCCGGCCTGCTCGTAAGTTTTGGCGATCGCGACGGGGTCGAAGTCGGCGCGGATGATTCCTTTGCTCGGGCTAGCTTTCTTAACTTCGGCGATGAGTTTGATCGGACCCTCGGCGGCGAGCGCGGCGAAGAAGTCGCGGCGGGGTGGTGTGTCTTGGGCTTGGGCGCGCAATTCCTCCAGCGGAAGCCTCGCCTTGGCGGCGGCGATTTCCGTACGCTTGGTGGCCACAATTTTTTCGAGGATATTCGTCATGCAGAACTCTCGGTGGGGCGGACATTCCTGTCTACCTGGCAGGTCCGGACGGAGCAGGCAGGATTGCCTACCAAACCAGACTACAATTCTACCTCGCCTCGGCTGGCACGGTAACGCCGGAGAAACTCTGCCGCGCCCGCGTCCCCCAGAAACGTCGCCAACGGTGTGTAAGGTCGTTGGCCGCGTGCTTTGCGTCGTCGCGCTGGTTCGGGATGCCCTTGATATTGGCACACCTGGCAATAACGGATGTCGCTGGCCAGCGGCGCGCGGCAGCGCGGACAATGCGCGGCGATGGTCCAAGTGAGTCCATCCGTCTCGCCGCGCGGCACCAGTTGCCAGTGTAGGGAAATCGATTGTGTGAGCGCGACTTGAATCGCCTGTTGGTATGCGGCGTAGTGCTCGAAACTAGCCGGAAAGCGTTCGCTGAGCGTTTGACAGAGTTGGGCATGTCGCCACAGCGCTTCGCGATTAGGGGTTGGTTCCAGCCAGAGCAAATGATGGTCGCCGCCGATTTCTGTTAACTCCCGGCAGCGCTCCTCCGACAGTATCAGCCAACCATAACAGCCGGCGAAATTGCCTGGCGAGCGCGACAGCAACGTATTGGCGGGACAGCAGCCGCACTGTGAATCCAGCAGTGCTTCGCCGCCGTACGCCGCCAGCACATCAGCCGCGCGAAAACCGCGATCCAGCGAATCGTTCACACAGATGCCATCGAAACAGCGTTGCTCCGCGAGCGCGTCGGCATAGCTCCGCAGCACGCGCAGTTGCCGTTCCGTGGCTAAAGGATCGCTCGTATCCGTATCTTCTCGCAACGCGCAAGCGTGATTTAGCGTCCAGGCGACGAATTCGGGTGTGGGGGGCATTAGGTTCCGCATCGACAATAGCGTGATCGCATCATCGGAACACCGCTTGATTGTCCTTATCTGTCAGCACGGTATAGCACCAAACCGCGAAGGCGATGTTGATGGGACTCAGGGAGATGGCTCCCAAGATTGCTAGGATGAGCGTGAGCAATCTCCCCCAACTAGCGCGCTGCTGCATACCATAGGCGGCGGCGAACCAGATGCAACTCATCACCATGCCGAAGAGGGCGATGACGATAAAGACGCCGCCTGCCGCTGCACCTACCTCGGCCGCTCCCTTTTCGTTAACCCCGGAAAGCGCGCCCGCGATCGTTCCACCCATGACGATCATGAGTATACAAACCAGAATTCCCATGCCACCCATCGCATACTCGCAATAGGCGATGTAATCGATGTGCGGACTTCCTCCACCGCGTTTGCCACCGCGACCAACTTTGCCACCCTTCTTCGCCTTGCCGCGCGTCGTTACGGAACTCGTCGCGCCACTGCCGCTATCGCCAAAGTTAAACGCGCCGCTTCCGCCGCTGCTACTCGTTGCTTCGCCAAAGGCCGGGAAGCCAGAACTCGCCGCAGGCGCCGTTGCGGCGGCCAGTTCGGGAAAGACATCGGTCGCCCATTGCCACTGCGCGCTCCCTTCTTTCAAGAGCTGCGTCTCGGCGGTGATGCGTCCCTCGCCAAACCATGCGTTGAGTTCGTCGCGCGATACCGGCCCGTATTGCTCGCCATCTTCGGTTTGCACAAACCAGTTCTCAACCAGCGCGCGGGCGGCAATCTTCGAGCCTGGCGTGCTTGCTTTGGGAGTGGGAAGGGAAATCGATGACGACGATTTGCTGGCGGCCAAACGCGAGGGGGTGGGAATCGCCGGGCTGGAAAGATGCGGAGCCGGCGCATCGATCTCGCCACCGGGGACGCTGATCACACCCTGACATTTGGGACACTTGATCCGCTTTCCGGCCGCCGTATCCGGCACGCGGAGTTTTTTCTGACAAGATTCGCAAAAGATGTCGATCGGCATGATGGTCTTCTCATGGGAATGCGTGACGCCAAACCGCAGCACTCGCGAGGAAATGCAGTCGGCGCCTCGCGGGCGCGGCGGGTCAGCTTACAAACTCACTGAGGCTTGGGCTCGTGTGGTCTAACGAAACTCCTGGGCGTTTTTACGATTCAATAACACAGTGTAATTCAAGGCGGCGTGGCCAAACCAGACAAGCAGAAAAAAGCCGTTCATCGCCAGGTTGGCCAGAATCGAGTTCTGGATCTCCGCAGGCAACCTGAATCCCATTTGCATCAGTTGCGAATAGTCCCAAAGTCCTTTGGCCAGCACCAGCCCCGTGACCAGGCCAAAGAAGACGGAAAAACCGCCCATTACCAACGATAAAATACGCCCCCACTGTTTGCGGCCACTTACCCCCATCCCCGCTAAAAAGTACGGTATGGCGATAATCAAAGCAAAAAACAAGATGAGCACAGCGATAATCGTCCCGCCGATCATCACGCCTGCGGCGCGGGGATTACTAGGCGAAAAGTTGGTCGCGCCGGAAACAGCGACACTCGTCAGGAATAGATACAACAACCCGCGAATCACCGCCATAACCGCAACGCCGTAACTGGCGTAAGCGGCGTTATTCACCGACTCGCTCCGCTTGAAACGCTTAAGGCTGCTCGGCTTGGATTCGGACGCCGGGGACGCAAAATCAAGGCCAGCACCAGGCGTCGGCGGCGCGATCGCTTGCGAAGGTGGGGCCTGCAAATGCGGATAGATCTCTGGCGCCCATTGCCACGCAGGGGCACCTTCGAGCAGCACTTGTGTTTGGGCGGTGAGTCGTCCTTCCTGCGACCACTGATTCAAATCCGCACGGCCAATCGGGCCGTATTT
This sequence comes from Pirellulaceae bacterium, assembly GCA_041752355.1. Lineage (GTDB taxonomy): Bacteria > Planctomycetota > Planctomycetia > Pirellulales > Pirellulaceae > JAEZGD01. Next base: position 8,753 of record JBGSHH010000276.1, read on the forward strand.
CGTGCCATCCTCGGTCAGTACATACCATTGCTCCACAGGCGCGACGAGGGGCCGCGCAATTGGTTGTCGAGCCGGTGGCATGGTAAAGCGACTCCCCGGCGCGACAGGGGTCGTCGGCAAATTCGCCAGATGCGTAGGCAAGACTTGCGATGAAGAAATCGTGGGGGAAGGGGCAGGCGCTGAGGCCGGAGCGACCGGCACCTGCATCGGGTTCTGGCAACCAGGGCATTTCACTCGCTTGCCTGCCGCATTGTCCGGGGCGCGCATTTTCTTGCGGCAAGTCGAGCAAACAATGTCAATCGGCATGATGTCTGGGAAAAGGAGAATGCACTACCCCGCAGCGCTAGTAACGCGTCGGGTTAGTGGGCGGAAACTGTCACCATCTTAATCTGAGCCAGGGGGGCAAGCAAAAGGGAACAATCAGGGAAACGCGCGGTTCGTTTTGCTGCCCGTTGACCCGCGCGAGGGTCACGTTTACAGTAAAAGTTCGTATTTGCACCTGTATTCTTGGCGATCTTCTCATGCTGGCCAAGCGAGTGATCCCTTGCCTCGATGTCGACCGCGGTCGCGTCGTGAAAGGGACCAATTTTGTGAATCTGCGCGATGCCGGTGATCCGGTGCAGGTTGCCGCGCGCTATGAGCAAGAAGGTGCCGACGAATTGGTGTTTCTGGATATCTGCGCCAGCCACGAAGGGCGCGATATCATGCTCGATGTGGTACGCCGCACCGCGGAACAGGTCTTCATGCCACTGACGGTCGGCGGAGGCATTCGCACCATCGAAGATATTCGGGCGCTGCTCAACGCCGGCAGCGACAAAGTTTCGATCAATTCCGCCGCCGTGCAGAATCCCGAGTTCGTACGCGAAGCCGCGCGACGCTTCGGCAGTCAATGCATCGTAGTGAATATTGATCCAAAGCGGGTAGTGAGGGGTTCTGCGGTCAAAGGTGAGGGTTCGGGGATCGGGGTTCAGGGTTCAGGGAAAGACAGCCCCCCCGACCCGGATGTCATCTGGGAAGTATTTATCAATGGTGGTCGCAAGCCAACAGGCTTGGAAGCTGTCGCCTGGGCGAAGCAAGTGGAAGCGCTCGGTGCTGGTGAGATCGTGCTCACGAGTATGGACTGTGACGGCACGAAAGATGGCTACGATTTGGAAATCACGGCGGCCGTGAGCAAGGCGGTGTCAATTCCCGTCGTCGCCAGTGGTGGAGCAGGCAAGCCGGAGCATCTCGCCGACGCCATCACGCTCGGACTGGCCGATGCGGCACTGGCAGCCAGCATCTTCCATTTCGGCGAGTACACGATTCGACAGACAAAAGAGATCATGGCGGCACACGGCGTGGCCGTGCGGTTGTAGCAAAAGGAATTCCCAACGGAGACGGAAAGATGGCCACGGTAGAAGACAGCGGCGTGGACGAAGCGTTTGAGCCAACGCACGACTCCCCCGCGACCCACGACAAAACCGCCGAACTGCTTAAACAGCGTTTGCTCGCCAAGCGCGAAGAACTCGACGTCGATAAGTACTTTCGCGCGCTGGTGAAGCTGGAGGGTTCCGATTTGCACATGAAGGTCGGTCGCCCGCCGATGGTCCGCATTCGCAACGAATTGAGGCCACTCAATCGCCCGCCGATCGACACGGAAGAGATGATCAACCTGCTCTTGCCGATGATGAACGATCGCAACCGCAAGATTTTTTATGAAGAAGGGGGTGCCGACTTCGCGCATATTTGCGATGTCGATGGGGTATCCTGGCGGTTTCGCGTGAATCTCTTGCAGCAGATGGGCAAGATGGGAATGGTCGCGCGACGCGTGAGTAACAAGATCCCCAATTTTAAAGGACTTTATCTCCCCCCTTCCATTGAGCAGCTTTGCTTTTTCGATCAAGGGATGGTGCTGTTGGCCGGTGTCACGGGCTCAGGCAAGAGTACCACCATCGCTTCCATGCTCAACTTCATCAACGAACGTGAACGAGTGCATATCCTCACGCTCGAAGACCCCATCGAATTCGTCTACACCGAAGACAAAGCGCTTATCAATCAGCGCGAAGTCGGCTTTGACGTGATCGACTTTAAGGTCGGTATGAAGCACGCTGTCCGCGAGGATCCCGATATCATGCTCGTCGGTGAAATGCGTGATGAGGAAACGTTCATGACGGCCATCCACGCGGCCGAAACAGGTCACTTGGTGTTCGGAACGATCCACGCCAGCACCGCCCCTTCAACCATCGGCCGTATTCTGGACCTATTCCCCGAAGCGATGCACAAAGCCATGCGCAGTGCAATCGCGTTCAATATGAAGGGGATCGTGGCACAGAAGCTGCTGAAGTCGATCAAGCCAGGCGTGCCGCGCGTGCCGACCTGCGAGATTCTGCTCTTCACCGCCATGATTCGCAAGCTGGTGCTGGAAGCCGACGATCATAAGCTGCCCGATGCCATTCGCATCGGTGCCGCCGACGGCATGCAGGATTTCACCATGAGCCTCAAGCAACTTGTCGAAGATCAATTGATCGACCGCAATCAGGCGTTCGAAGTCGCACCGAATATTGACGCGCTGAAAATGGCGCTCAAAGGCATCCAAGTTTCGCAACCTGGGATTTTGTAATGAATCGACTGCTTCTGGCGGTAATCACCGCAGCGCTTTTGGCGCTGGGGGGTGCTGGATCGTTGACGGCGCAAGAAACTGCCGCGCCGCCTGCCGGCACGACAACCGCCACCGATACCGGTGCGGTGGCCGCGACCAACAACGACGCGGCCTGGCCCACACATTCCTTGGCGCCCCACAATCACGCCCGCGGTCCGGGCTGGTATGTGTCGCTGTGGAAAGTGGGGCTGATCTTCTTCACCTTCTTGATTTGGTGCCGGACCACCGACTGGGTCAGTCGCGATGTGGGCCCGGTCGGACTGCCGTACGACGTCTGGAACCCGATCGTCTTCGCGCCGTTTTTCATCGTGTTCTTCCTGTTCATGCTATTGATCCCCTGGTTTTGGCTGGGCTTTCCGCTGCTTTTGATCGCCCAGTTTGCGCCGCTCGCGGTGTACATTTTGAAGCGCAACAAGCTCGTGCCCGACGCCGATAAGGTTCTCACCAAAGACCATATTCGCTATCTCATTGCCAATGCAGGCAAGGGCTTTGGCGCGAAGATCGATGCGGAAAAGAAGCTGGCGCACGAAAAGGGCGCGCCGGTCGAGATCCAAGCACTCGGCGCGGCGACCGAACAAAAGAATCAAGCCAATCTCATCGAAGCGCGGCAAGCACCGGCGTTCCTCACGCTGAAAGAAGTCCTGGCGGACGCGATCGACAAGCGCGCCGAGAAGCTGATGTGCGACTTCACCGCCGAGAATGTCGGCATGAAGTATATGATCGACGGCGTTTGGCTCGACGTGCCGCCGCGCGAACGTTTGGCGATGGACCCGGTCGCCGCCGTGATGAAGAAGTTGGCCAACCTCAACGTGGCCGATCGCAAGAGCAAGCAGGAAGGTGTCTTCTCGGCCGAGTATAAGAGCACCAAATACATGTGCGCTCTTTCCGCCCAAGGGACGGCGACCGGCGAGCGCATCCTGCTGAGCATGGCAGGCAAGGCGCATCGATTCGCATCGCTGGACGAACTTGGCATGCGCGATAAGATGCGCGACCAAGTCAAGCAGTTGCTTGCCTATCGGCATGGAATCATCGTCTTTACCTCGATGCCATCGGGCGGTTTGAGTTCGACCATGCAAATGGCGTTGAAATCGACCGACCGATTGCTCCGCGATTTTGCCGCCGTGGGCGAAAAAACCAGGCACGAACCGGAAGTCGAGAACGTCGAAAATACACCGTTCGACTCGTCCAAGGGCGAGACCGCCATGACGGTCCTTCCCAAGCTCATTTTGCGTCAGCCGGATGTTTTGGTGATTCGCGAATTGACCGACGGCGACACGCTGAAGACGATGATCGCGCAATGTACCGACGACAATCCTAAGCTCTCCATTACCACACTTCGCGCCAAAGATGCCGTGGAAGGCGTGGCGCGGCTACTGGCGTTGAAGGTGCCGGCGGCTGAGGTCGCGCCGGTGCTGTTGTTCGTGCTGAACACGCGCTTGATTCGCAAACTGTGCGACAAGTGCAAAGAGCCCTACGAGCCCGCCCCTGAATTACTCGCGCGTCTGGGGATTCCCGCTGGACGCGTGCAACAGCTGTATCGCGAACGGCAACCACTGCCGCCGGACTCCAAAGAGAAGCGGCCGCCCTGCCCGCAGTGCAGCGATATCGGCTACTTCGGTCGGACCGCTATCTTTGAGTTGCTCGTGATCAACGACAAGTTCCGTGAAGCGATGATCAAAGATCCAAAACTGGAAACCTTGAAGAAAGTCGCCAAAGCCACCGGCCATCGCGGTTTGCAAGAAGAAGGCATCGTGCTAATCGCGCTGGGGACCACGTCCCTGACGGAGTTGCAACGCGTGTTGAAACAGTAGGCAAGCATTACAGCGAGCGCTCGCAACGCTGCTCGCACACTATAAAGATCTACGCTATGTTCACTGGCTTGATGTGCTTTATCTTTTTCGCGGTCTTCGCGTCGCTCTTTTTGGAGAGCTTCTGGAGCAACGCGATCACGCTGATCAACGTCACCTTGGCGTCGCTACTGGCGATGAGTTTCTTCGAGCCTGTGGCCGCCATGATTGACCAGCAATTGCCCAAGTTCACTTATCTGTGGGACTATCTCGTGCTGTGGCTGTTGTTTGCCATTTTCTACGGCATCTTGCGGCTCTGCACCGATTTCGCTTCGCGCAATCGCGTGAAATTCAAGTTGCCAGTCGAGAAAGTGGGGCAAATCCTGTGCGCGGCGTTGGTTGCGTGGGTGATGATGGCATTCGTCCATACGAGCTTTCATCTCGCGCCGCTGCCAGCCGGGCCTTTTGGCGGCGGATTCGCCAGTTCGCCAGAAGGGGGCGACGTGATGGGCTCTAGCCCCGATCATGCGTTCTTGAACTTCGTGCAATTCACCTCGCGCGGTCCCTTGGCGGCAGGTGGCGCGGGATCAAGTCATCCTGAAGATGCCGGTACGAATGTCTTCGACCCCAATGCCGACTTTATTTTTAAGTATCGTCAGCGGCGGAAGAATATTGAGAGCATTGATAATTCGCTCCTCGTGGGATCACAATAGCGGCCAGCAGCTTAGCTCCTCTTGGTCGCAACTCGTAGTGTTGGATTGCTACTGACCATGTCGTTCACCTCCGACGAACCGCACGTATCAAGCCTCGACGAAAGTCAGGTCGCTGGCTACCGCCGGGTGAGTATCGCCGCCATCGCCGCGCTGCTGCTAGGAATGCTTTCCGCCTTGGCCCTTGCGCAGCCGCTATTGTTGGCGGTGCCCGTCGTGGCGATCGTCGTGGCGCTTGTGAGTCTCCGCGCGATCAACATGCCTGACTCCAATCTGACGGGGCGAGCCTTTGCGCTGGCTGGTTTGGCGCTGGCGTTGGTGTTCGCAGTCTGGGCCCCCAGTCGCTTGATCACGCGGCAGTGGCATCTCTACGAGCAGGCTCGCGAGTTTGGCGACCAATGGCTGGAACTGGTGCGCGCTGGCAAACTCCACGCAGCGCATCAACTCACGTTGCACGACGTCGAACGCCAACCGCCAGAGAGTTCACTCACCGCGTTCTATGAAAAGAGCACCGAAGCTCAAAATATGTTCGAGCGATTTCGCAACGAAAAACCGCTCAAGACGCTGGCCGATCTCGGCGACCAGGTAACTTACGAGTTCAACGGCGGGGCAGGACTCGAGAAGGATGTTACTGGCGAAGGAGTACTCTTGGCTTACATCGCTAAGTGGGACGAAGACGGCAAACCGCGCACGCTCAACCTCCGTCTGGTCTTGGAACGACAGCAGGTGATGTCCTCGAAAGTCTATCTTTGGCGCGTGGTGAAAATTCTCGACCCCAACCGTGTCCCCTAACGCCAACTCAAAGCGCGACGAATACTCAGCGCGTTTTGAAGATTCCGCGCTCGCGATTGGGGTTGGTGTGCATGCTAAAAATCTCGGCCGCCTGGGGGCGCGCCATAGATCTCTTCGGGCGGCGGCAGGTAGCTGGGTGTTGAATAGGTCGGAGCATACGTCTCCGGCCACGGTTGCGCACTGGTTGGCGCATACGATGGCAAATAAGACGGCACGTAGTAACTGCTACGGCGATCGTTGCTATAGGCGCGGAGCGATTGACGGAAGTCGTCGTGAACGGCATCGCGAGCGTTGTCGTATTCCGCGCGGACATTGTCGCGATGATCACTGAAGCTGCGATCGATCGCTTTGCGACGGGCGTGATAGTCGCGGTCGAGTTGCGCTCGCACTTGCGGCGGCACGTTCTTGCGCGTGTTGAGCCACGTCTGGCGCTCCTGGTCGCGAATGGAGTTCTCCTGTCGGCGCAGTTGATCCTCGCGCCAATTCTCGGACCGATTGATCGCCTGCCGATCGGCTTTGTAGGATTGCACGATCCAACTCTTGGTCGGATCAGCCTGCGCACTGGTCGCCGTGAAGTGAACCCCGACAATCGCCAGGCAAAAGCAAATTCGTGATGTCGTCGCCAGGTTCATGATTTCACCTCTGGTTCGCTTGGAATTCAAATCGCATGCCCTACGACAAATATACGTCATTGTCACGGGGAACGTGGCGGTTCAAAGACTTTCGAGTGCTTCGGCTGGCTGGCGAGGCGGATCCTGTAACTCTTTTTGATTAAACAACTTACAGAAATTCTGCCCCTGGCGTGCTCACCAAATCCCAAGGGCCACAAGCATTGCTTCTTTTCCCGCTTCCGAGGCACCTTGCGGAACCGTGGCATGCTGGCGAAAATGCTGGTTTTGCTATTCTCCACCCTTCTGCTAAGTCAGCCGCCGCCATGGTCTTCGAGAACATCGAGAAGTTGAAACGGGACTGGACCGATAAGTATGTGGTTGTCGACGAGACCCAACCGGAATTGCGGCGATTTCGCGGCATGACGGGGACCGTTCGCACCGTCAACATGAGCGGTCGAGCGTTGGTCGAATTCGACGCCTACAACAATATCGGTTGGTACGACATCGATACAGGCTATTTGAAGGTGATCGATACGCCTCTTCCCAAGCCAGAAGTGGAAAAGAAGCCCAAGGCGGAAGCGAAGCCCAAAGCCGAGAAGTCGGCCGCGGTGGAAAAGCCCGCCGCGCCAGCCAAAGCAGGCGGTGGAATGAGCGTGGCCGAGATGCTGGCCGCCGCACGCGGTAATAAGCCTGGTGGTGGCGCTGCCGCTCCCACCAAAGCCGCCGAACCCAAAAAGCAAAGTACGGCCGATATTCTCGCCGCCGCCCGTTCCAAGCCAGGTGCCGAAGCAGCCGCGCCAGCCGCCAAAGCAGAAGCACCCGCCGCCGCGCCTGCAAAGCTCGATCCCAAGAAGATGAGCGTCGCCGAGATGCTGGCCGCCGCTCGGGCGAACAAGCCAGCCGCCGCAACTGCTCCCGCAGCAGCCGCACCGGCACCCAAAGCCGAGAAGCCCGCGCCTGCCGCCAAGCCCGCGCCTGCCGCCAAGCCC
>JBGSHH010000277.1:0-18739 GCA_041752355.1 Pirellulaceae bacterium
TCTTTAAGCGCCTCTTCATCGCACAACGGTGCCACGGACTCAAAACTCAAGCCTAGGCGCGACAGCAACTCGCGGCGATAGCGCGAAGTGCTGGCGAGAACCACGCGCGGCGAACGAGGATGGGTGTGCATGTTTGTGGGCGATTTGCCCGTCCCGATAAAAAGGGCGCATGATAGAGTTATCCGCGCGGCGTGAGTGGCTAGTACCTCACCACATCGCCTGCTTGCCGCTCAGGATGCAATACGGCGAGGGTTTCTTGGCTCTTCTGCGTCATCATTCGCAGATCGCTCCCCACGGCGAGAAACTGCATGCCTTGTTGGGCGCGATCCAAGGCGTTCACCGGGTCCATGGCGTGAATACCGGTCGGTGTGCCGACTTTCTTACCGATTTCAATCACGCGTTGAATCATCGCTTCGTGCGCATCCGCCGCAGGATCGCGGCCGTCCGCGGTTCGCATTTGAGCGCGCAGATCGTTCGGGCCAACGAAGATCGCATCGCACCCTGGCAAGCTATAGATGGCCTCCGCGTTTTCCACCCCGCGCGGGCTTTCCGTTTGCAGTACGACAAGAATCTCATCGTTGGCACGGGCGAAGTAATCGCTTACCGAAGCATCGAAGTTCATGTTATGCATGCCCCCGCCCACGCTGCGATTGCCAACTGGTGGATACTTGGCGGCGGCGATTGCAACTTTCGCTTGCTCGACCGTATCGACCATCGGCACCACAATGCCCCACGCGCCGGCGTCGAGTACGCGCTTAATGTAGTGGTGCGTTCCTTCAGGCACACGCGCCAGCGGCACGCAACCCGCATCCGCCACCGCCGCGAAGATCATCGCGGCTTGCGACCAGTCGACCGCCGAATGCTCAATATCGAGGGTCAGCCAATCCCAGCCCATCCGCGCCAGCACACGCGTGGCATACAGATCGCCTAGCGACAGCCAGGTGCCGAAAGTCGGTACGCCATTTTTTAGTTTCCGTTTGACGGGATTGGTTTTCATAGCCATTTCACGAAAAGGGGATGCCGATGACCGTTGCAATCGCCCCAGATTAGCCGACTTTATGCCGGTAAGACAAGCGAGCCAGCAGCGACTATACTAATCGTTTACCCAACCCCCTCCCCTGCCACAGGTTCAACGTGTCGTCCGTCGAAGCTTCTCCCCCCTCGCCGCTGATTTCCTGGCTGCGTCTGTTCCGCATCCCCAATATCTTCACCGCGCTAGCTGATATCGCGATGGGTTTTGTGGTGGTTCAGCAAGGCGTAAATCCTCTGGGTTCACTCGTTGCTTTGCTGCTGGCGTCCGCCTGCCTGTATTCGGCCGGCATGGTGCTGAATGACGTGTTCGATGTGGCGCAAGACACGAAAGAGCGTCCTAAGCGTCCGATTCCCTCAGGACAGATCCCTCTGCCGACAGCGCGGATGGTCGGCTTTGGTTTGCTGGCATTGGGCGTTGTGCTGGGCGGAATCGCTGGCTATCTCCCTGGCAGCGAAGCGGCTTACCCCTGGCGCGGCGCGGCGGTCGCGGGACTGTTGGCGCTGTGCGTGGTTCTGTACGACGGCGTTTTGAAGCGGACGCTCTTGGGTCCCGTGATGATGGGTTTATGCCGTTTTTTCAACGTGCTGCTGGGAATGAGTTGTGCGAGCGGTGTTGGCAATCTTGATCGCCCCTACTCGCTGTTCTATGACGATGGCTATTTGTTGATTGCCGCTGGCTTGGGTGTCTATGTGTTGGGCATCACGCTCTTCGCCCGCACCGAAGCACGCAAGAGCAATGTGCAGGCGTTAATTCGCGCCACCGCCATCATGGGCTTTGGCATAGCGATCTTGCTGCTCTTGCAAGGTAGAATCGCTTCGCCGGACGCATTCGCGATCAAGCAAGCCTACGTCTGGCCGATGCTACTGATGGTGCTTGGTGTTTCCGTCGGGCGGCATTGCTTGAACGCGATCATGGATCCGGAACCGCAAAAGGTGCAATCGGCGGTGAAGTTCGCGCTCTTATCGATCATTTCGCTGGATGCCGCCGTGGCGCTGCTCGGGGCGGGGCCCCAGTACGCTTTGGTGATTTTCATTTTGGTCTTGCCAATGATGTTGCTGGGAAAAGTAGTTTACTCGACTTAGTCGCTGCGATCGCATTGTCATGTTTCTCGGCTATAACACCAACGGCCTGGCTCATCACCATCCGCTCGACGCGTTGGCGCTGTTGGCGGAACTCGGCTATGGCGGCGTGGGGCTGACGATCGAGCATGGTCTTTGCAGCCCACGCGATGATGCCTGGCGAGCGCAAGCCGTCGAGTTGCGTTCGGCCTTAGCGCGCTACAACCTCCGTTCGGCCATCGAAACCGGCGCACGATACTTGCTCGATCCGCGCGTCAAACATGAACCCACGCTCGTTTCGCTGGATTCCAGGCAGCGCGTGCGACGCGTGGAATTCCTCAAGCACGCTATTGATGTCGCCGCAAGTTTAGCCAGCGACTGCGTTTCCTTTTGGTCGGGTATCGTGCCTGATGACGCAGCGGAAGACATTGTCTGGCGACGGTTGGTCGAAGGACTCAAGCCGGTCCTCGACTATGCCCACGACCACCATGTAACACTCGCCTTTGAGCCCGAGCCGGGCATGTTCATCGACACGATGGGCCGCTATGCCGAGTTGCTGGAGCGAATCGACGCGCCGCATTTTCAGCTCACGCTCGATATCGGCCATTTGCACTGCCAAGGCGAGGTGCCGATTGCCAATTTCATCACGCGTTGGGCGTCACGACTCGCGAATATTCATATCGAGGACATGCGTGCAGGCGTTCACGAGCACTTGCAATTCGGCGAGGGAGAAATCGACTTCGCGCCGGTGATTGACGCGTTGCGCGCGTTCGGTTACCAACACGGAGTCTATGTCGAACTCAGTCGCCACAGCTACGATGCCCCGCGCGCCGCCCGCTTTGCCTATAATTTCCTTCGTGGGGTAGGCTGCTAGCCTGCCGTTTCAAACTCTTAATTTGCCGAACATTCCATGCCTGATACCGCGCCCCAACACGTCGTTCTCCTCTCCATCCCCGGACTACGCTCGCAAGACCTCGCGCACATGCCGCGACTTTCGCAGCTCGCCGCGCAAGGGGAAGTCGCGTCACTCACGGCCAGCTTTCCCGCCGTTACCTGGCCAGCGCAAGCCAACATGCTGACAGGCAAAGTTCCCAGCGAACATGGCGTCATCGCCAATGGTTTCTACTGGCGCGACAAGCAAGAAGTCGAAATGTGGACCGCCTGGAACGATAAGATCGAAGCGCCGCAAATCTGGGACCTACTCCATCAACAAGATGCCAACCTGACCTCGGCGGTCTGGTTCCCCATGCTCAGCAAAGGTTGCGGTGCCGATTACATCTGCATGCCTAAGCCAGTCCACAATCCCGATGGATCCGAATCGCTGTGGTGCTATACCAAGCCGACGGAACTCTACGGCACGCTGCGCGACGCGTACGGTCACTTCCCGCTCAAACACTTCTGGGGACCGCTCGCCAACATTCAATCAACCGCCTGGATCGCCAAGTCAGCCGAGTACGCGGCGCAAGAATTCAAGCCGCGCTTCTTCTATATCTACCTGCCACACCTCGACTACGCCGCGCAAAAGCATGGCCCCGATAGCGATGCCGCGAAGCAAGCCGTTGTCGATCTCGACGCCGTGATTGGTCAAATGGTCGATAGCTTCAGCGCATCGCTCGGCGCCGATAACATCGTTTGGCTCGCCGCTAGCGAGTACGTCATCACGGCGGTCGATCACGTCACGTATCCCAACCGCGTGCTGCGTGAAGCCGGCCTGCTCAAGATCAAAGAAATCGACGGGCTGGAATATATCGACTTTGAGAACTCCGAAGCTTGGGCGCTGGTCGATCACCAATTCTCGCATGTCTTCGTCAAAGATAGTCAATTTGAAACAGCCGACAAAGTCAGCGAGTTGTTCCGCTTTCATCCTGGCATCGACGAGGTGCTCGTCGGCGATCAGCAAGCGAAGTATCGCGTGCAACACGATCGCTCCGGCGATGTAATTCTGATCTCGCTCCCCAACAGTTGGCAGGCGTATTACTGGTGGACCGACGACGCCAAAGCCCCCAAGTTCGCCCGCACTGTCGATATTCATAACAAGCCCGGCTACGATCCGGTCGAGCTCTTTTTCGACATGGCGACCAAGAGTATCCCGCTCGACGCCACGCTCGTCAAAGGCTCGCATGGCGCGCCCGTGACCAGCGACGCGCAGCGCGGCATCCTCGTGTCCTCGCGGAAAGGGGTCATCGGCAACCACGAAGTCCAAGATCACGACGTCTGCGAAATCGTGCTGCAACAGTTCGCGCCAGCCCCCTAGCCCTTCGTGACCGATCACATCGTAATCGCCGAACATTGCGCATGATTAATGCGAACCTTTTCCTGTTAGTTGATGTCGTAGGCTTTTCGAGGACCGTTACGCAAGTTAACTATGTCAAATTTCACGAAAGGAGTAACTCATGCCCAGAATCATCTCCTTCCCCCTCGCCCTCATCTGGCTCGCTTGTCTCGTCGGCACAGTCTCCGCGCAGGACAACAGCTCCGCGCAGGACAACAGCGCCACGAGAACTCCGCCTGCGAAAGAAGCCGCTACCAAAGGCTTTTATCCCGGTTTCGAGGGCTATGCCCGCAAAGTTACCACCGACTCCGCCGAAGCCCAGCGGGCGTTCAATCAGGGCATCCAGTTGCTCTATGGCTTCAATCATGACGAGGCGATTCGCTCGTTTGAAATGGCGGCGAAGCTCGATCCGTCGTGTGCCATGGCATGGTGGGGCTCAGCCTACGCGCGCGGTCTGCATATCAATAACCCCGTGATGGGCGAGGAGCAAAGTCGCCTGGCACATGAGGCGGCCGAGAAAGCGGTGGCGGCGCTGGATGACGAAAGCGAAGTGGAACGCGGGCTGATCCAAGCGGTGCGCAAACGCTACGCCTGGCCTGCGCCAAAGGAGCGCCTCCCCCTCGATCAAGCTTATGCCGACGCGATGGAGAAACTTTGGCATCAAGCGCCTGACGATCCCGATGTCGGCGCGCTCTTCGCCGAATCGCTGATGAACTTGCAACCTTGGGATCTCTGGACCGCCGAGGCAGCCCCCAAAGGTCGCGCGCTGGAAATCCTGGCGGTGTTGGAAAAGACGCTGGCGAAATCACCCCAGCATCCCGGTGCCAATCACTTTTACATTCACGCCATCGAAGCCTCTCCCTGGCCGGAACGTGGCATCGACGCCGCCGAGCGTTTGCAAAACCTGGTGCCGGGTTCTGGGCATCTCGTTCACATGCCTTCGCATATTTTCATTCGCGTCGGTCGCTATCAAGATGCCGAGATTGCCAACGAAAAGGCGATCCGCGCGGACGAGGCTTATTTCAAACTCGCACCTCAACCCGACTTCTACAACATTTACTTCATTCACAACGTGCACTTCCTGGCCTATGCCGCCATGATGGATGCGCGCTGCGAAGCGGCAATGGCGGCGGCGCGCAAGATTGAAAAGACCATCCCGCCGGAGTTTCTACAGGCGAATGTGCAAGTCGCGGATGGCTTCATGACCACCGGCTTGCATGTGCTGATTCGCTTCGGCAAATGGCAGGAAATCCTCGACGAACCGCAACCCGCGCCGTGGCGATTATTTAGCCTGGCGGAGTGGCACTTCGCGCGCTCGGTCGCTTACTCCGCACTTGGCAAAACCAAGGAAGCCCAGGCGGAGATTACCGCGATGGATGAAGTGGCCAAAGGCTTGACGGAAGAATGGAAGGTTGGCAACAACAGCGCGCAAGAAGTGGTCGCTGTCTCGCGATTGATGGCCCAAGGTGAGCTCGCCTATCGCGCTGGGAACGCGGAACAAGCGTTTGAGAAACTCCGTCAGGCAGTCGCACTGGAGGAGGCCCTGCGTTATGACGAACCACCGGGCTGGATGCAGCCTGTGCGGCATGCGCTCGGCGCGTTGCTGTTGGCCGATGGTCGCTTGGAGGAGGCAGAAGAAACGTATCGCGCCGATCTCCAGCGCCATCCCAACAACGCCTGGTCGCTCTTGGGATTACAGCAATCGTTACAACAGCAACAACGCGTTAAGGAGGCTGCCGCTTTGGAACCGCAGGTCCTGAAGGCGTGGCTGCGCGCCGATGTCAAACCAATCGCGAGTTGCTATTGTCATCCCCATGCTCGTGGCGGCGCGGTGGAGGCTAAATCACCCTAGTTGCAATCAGGCCCCATCAGTCCGTCGCAGGGGTCGAAATCAAGGCTTCGACAGGTGCCTGAGACTTGGAACGAACCAGTTCATCGAACACAGGCGTCAAGATGGGACGCAGTAAGACGTTCGCTCCCAAATCGGAAAGATGGTCATCGTCTCGATAGAAAGTTCCGTTACGATTGCCTAGCAACGAACGGCCTTGCGCGTCGAAGCAAGTGGTGCGTGGGTCGATGACTTGCGCGCCGTAACCGTTGGCAGCCTGACGGGTGATGATATCGTGGACATGATGTTGCCTTTGATCGTGCGTTTCCAAACTCACGCCCTGGGGTAACTCCGATCCCAAAAAGACGCTGCGCACGATAGCGCGCTGGGGCGAGAAGGTTTGGAGCGGCACTTGTTCCATAATCCAAACCTTCACACCTAGCGCATGCAGTTCGCGCAGGGTTCGTTCCAGGCCGGCATCGAGCGCGGCTCTGGCGACGAGTTTGTTGGTCGATTGGGCATCGTGTTCGGCGATCAGTGAATCGTTCTTTCCATTGGGTCGCCCTTCGATGTTGACTGCCCAGCGCCCCACCAGAATGACGTTCTTCACACGCTGCTGCCGAATGTATGCCAGCACCTCGTCATTCCAAACCACCGCTGGAGGACCGTCGAGTTTGGAATCAGGGCGCCAGATACCCAGGACCGGTAGTAACCCCTCGCGCGCAGCCATTACCCCACTCAATTGATGTTCTTGGGCCAGCGTATGGAAACAACTGGCCGCCGCCATGGCATGACTGTCCCCCCAAACTAAAAAGTCGGGCGATTGTTCCTGCTCGCGTGGCATTCCCAGCAGGGGAAGTTCTGCGCGCTTAAGCTGCGGGAGGTTCGCTTGATATCTTGTCAATTCCGTCAGCGGCGCGGCGATTCGGCGAACGTGCTCCGGCAACCTGCCGGGCAACCCTTTGGAAGCTTTCACCCACGAGGAAACACCCACCACGAAAAATGCCACACAGACCGCTCCCACCGCGAGTTTCGCGATGCCAACACGGGCGAAGCCTTTGCGAAACGGCGTTTCCACAAACCGCCAGGACGCCAACGCGACCAGAAAGCTGGCGACCAAGGCTCCGAGTCGATAGCCCAGCGGCAACTCGATTCCCACCCAATAGCGCAGAAATGCCAGAATCGGCCAATGCCACAAATACAGCGAATAGGAAATCAAGCCAATAAACACCATCGCGTTGTTCGACAGCAGCTTTCCTAACGAAGTTGGCTGAGATGAATTCGCGTAGATGATCAGGAACGTTCCCAAGCAAGGAAGCATCGCCGACAAGCCTGGGAATCTTGTTTCCGATCCAAAGCAGACACTGGCCGCGATGATGAGCGCCAAGCCGCTCCAGGCAGTTAGCTCGCGGCTCCAAGTGCGCATCCAACGCGGTTCGGCAAAATAGACCAGTATCGAGCCGAGCAATAACTCCCAAGCTCGCATCGGCAACAGAAAGAACGCGGCGCTGGGGTAATTCTGCACGTACCACTCACTCAGCACGAAGGATCCCACACCGATAGCCAACAAAATGCTTAGCGTGATGCGTTGGGGACACCGTCGGAGCGCAATCAACAAGAACGGAAAGAACAAATAGAACTGCTCTTCGACCGCCAGCGACCACATGTGCAACAAAGGCATGGTCTCGGACGCCCCGTCAAAGTAACCCGTGCTATTCCAGAAGTACAAATTCGAGAGCATCAACTGCTGCGCGACAAGCGATTTGGACAACGCCACCAAATCGCCAGGCAACAGGATGCAGGCGCCGACCGCCAGGCAGACGACTCCCACCAGCGTCGCGGCGGGGATGATGCGTTTGATGCGGCGCGCCCAGAATTCCGCCAGGCTGAAAGTGTTGGCGGCCTGCTCCTTCACGATCAAACCGGTGATCAGAAAGCCGGAGATCACTAAGAAGACATCCACACCGACATAACCGCCCGGAAATCCCAAGCCTGCGTGAAACAGCAACACGAGACAGACCGCCACAGCGCGCAGGCCATCGACATCGGGACGATATTTGAACTCGATCACGGTTGTTTCTCGCTAGCGGCCACAGCTACTGGAAGCTGCGCAACTCTAGCATGAAACCAACCAATCCTCGCGATCGGCCAAGTTCGATCCGGCCAATAATGCCGCTTGTAACGAGTTGCCCGCCCACCGCGAGAGCCTTGGGCGGGGTCGATCGGCGGCAAGCAGGAAAGGAAAGGCTACTTCTTGTTCGTTTTCGTTTCCGGCTTTTTGACTTCCTTCTTGGGCTTCTTATTCTTCTTGTCGTTCTTCTGGCTATTATTGCCCTTACCCATGACTTGCTCCTTGGCGATTGGTGAATGTGATTGGGGAATTGAGCCGTAGCATACCACAGTCCTGGAAGCTACAAGTGAGGATGTGGCACGAACTACCGTCTCGCTGGATCACAAAATAGTTCACGATGCGCGACTTTTCGCCCTGCGCGAGTGACCGCTCAGATCAAATCCACTTTACGTTTCATACGGCGTTTGGCTTGCGAGCATTCATCGCAGATGCCGCTGATAATAAGGCGATGACCGGTCACGCGAAAGCGTTGTTCTTTGGCGACGGCGTCGCGTAGGACAATCAGTTCGTCGCTTTGAAACTCGTATAGCTTGTTGCACTTGGTGCAATGCAGATGGTCGTGCTGCGGATAGCCATAGTCGTGTTCGTAAACGCCACGACCATCGAGTTCAAACCGCCGCAACAAGCCGGACTCGGTCAACTCATTGAGCGTGCGATAGACGGTCGGGCGGCTGACCCGGCCATATTCCTTTTCAGGACGACGGGCGAGCTGATCGATCAACTGATTTGCGTCAAAGTGCTCGTGGTGGCTAAAAATGTGAGCCACGATCAGCTTCCGCTCCTGCGTGTTCCGCTTGCCGCGGCTTTGCAGAAACTCCTCGAACCGCTCTTGGGGCGAGAGAGCGACCTCCACGGTACCCAGCGAAAAATCTTGTGACATAAACCACCCCGCACGATGACGATCGACCGGCCTTGTTGAGACGAGATTTCAGCAAGAGCGGCGTTTTATAGCGAAAAACGTGCCTGCCTGTCTCAACAAGATTCTAGGCGGATGGGATAATCTTGCAAGGTGCTGTGCTGGGAATTCGCCGCTTGCCGATCCAGGTATACTTGCCTGACGACACCCAAGAAAGACAGTTGGTGGCCAGGGCGTAGCGCTCGGAAAGCAGTATCCAGCGACATCACGCGGAGCGTGATGAGTACTTTGTGTTCATCACGCTCCGTCGTGATGTCGTTTGACTTGCCAACCCACTGATACTCGCCGGACGGCATGGAAGAAAGACAGATCGCGTGACCAGCGAGTAACTCTCAATAGTCGACAGCCAGCAACATCACGCGGAGCGTGATGAGTACTTGGGATAATCACTACCCGATCTCATCGAGCAAGCGGCTCAACGCGACATCGAGTTTGGCATCGGTGTCGTAAGTGCCGTTGGCGATTTGTGCCTTGATCCGGGCGACTTTATCCGCACGCACATCGGGCACATCGCGGACCTTGCTAACGAGACTCGCCTCTGGCGAGATATCCAGTTCGTCCGCTCCCCGCACGCTGCTGGCGGGCGACTGCGTCGGCTGGCTGTTATAAGAACGATGCGGAGCGTTAATGGGCTGGGCCCCGTGAACGTACGAACTGCCTTGGATGTACATCGAAGTTTTCCCCCACCGGTCAGCTGGCGTTAGAGCAAGCAGGCACGGTTCCGAGTGAACGACAAATTATGCGACTGGGTTTCATTCATCGGAGACGATCAAGCGGCCTTTCGCAAGTCGGCTTTACGCGTCTCCGAAATATACGTCAAAAGTGGTAGGTCTGGCGTCGCAATCCATGTCGTCGTGTGCAATCCGTGGCGGAGAAGGACAACGGCAATCGCCTGTTCTGCACAGGTGATATCGGAGTGGACGCTAGCAAACTTGTAATCTAAATCTCTCACGACTTGTTGTAGCAATCAGCCAAACCAAGGCTGCCGGCGCTGCTTGCGCGGGTCGCATGTCGCCTGCTTGCCACCATCGGTAGACTCGCATTGTTGCTCTCAGGCAACAGGTGTCTTTTCGCGACGTGACTTGTCCGGCGCAATTCGACCAGCTATCCCGCGAACTGCCAACTTGGTCGTGAAATCCTTGTGATGAGTAGGACTGACTTGTGATACGTAATCCGCCTGAGTATGGTTTGCCTGCGGAATGGTTTTTGTCGTCATAAGGCTCACGACCGGCCCCCCGCAGGCGAGCACATCCTCTCACTTTTCCAGCCGTACGATGCCACCGACGCTATGCTTGGCCAGGTTCATTTTCTGAACGGCTTTTAAACGACGAATGGAAAACATCCAATTATGAAATCCAAAAGCGCAGCGGGCGAGTAAGCCTGACGGCTTCTCGCGATTCTCATGTTCGCGATAAAACCGCTTCACAACATAGTCGGGAAAGGGAAAAACGTTTTGCTTCGAGAAGCCGATTTCCTTCGCCATGGACACAATTTTGCGAGGCGGCATGTCCTTTTCGGTCACGCCATATTCTTGCATCGCGATGATGGAGTGTTCATTTTGGCTATGCCCGTCGCCTGGTTCGCGCGTGACGAGCACGCCCCCTGGTTTGAGCGCACGATAGACCATTTCCAGCGCCAAGTATTCATCTTCCGCATGGTGTAGCGAGTCGAAGAACATCGCACAATCGAACTCGTTCTCATAGGGCATCGACTCGTAGTCATTGACGACGAATTTCACGTTCGAGAGTTGTTCGCGGGCCTTATTGTGATTGGCCCACGAGATCATGTCCGGGGCGATATCCTGCCCCACTACGTCGTAGCCCATCTTCGCGAACATGCAGCTCGTCCAACCGGTGCCACAACCCAAGTCGAGCATTCGTCCCGGCGGCGCAGGCAGCAAATTCCGCATGGTGCCAATGGCGATCATATAGTCGCCGCACATGGGATCGGAAAAGGGCTTGTTCACCGCGAAGGCGATGCCTGCTTCTCCAATTTTATCGACGTAGGCAAGTTCGCCTGCTTTCGGCATAAAAAGGCTCCCGGAGCGCATGAGCAGTTGAACAAACAAAATTCCCAAAGAGTCCGGCGAGTTATGTATCACAACCACGCCCTTGGAATCCAGAGCAATGCTGGCAAGACACGGAAAATCTTGCGCATTCGCTAATGTCGGCGGTCAATTGCGTCGATAAGGCTGTCGAATTGCCTTGATGCGCCATCAGACACGTGGGAGTGCTAGCGTGATTGTCAGACTACTCAAACCCCTGCTCTCCATGCTGATGGAGATATTGGAAGAAGAGTCGGCGGCGGTGCTAGCGGCTAGCTTGACGATAGGTATGATCGCCGGCTTTGTTCCCAAAGATAATCTGCTCGCGATCATCCTCGGTGTGCTGATTCTGGCGCTGCGGTTCAATCTCACGATGGCAACGGCGTCGGCGGCGGTCTTTTCCGGCGTGGCGGCGATGTTTGATCCTGTGGCGGAAGCCCTAGGCCGCGCGATCCTCACGCATCATAGCTTGACCACCTATTGGGCCTGGCTCTACGAAGTTCCACTGCTCCCTTGGACGCGTTTTAACAACACCATCGTGATGGGGAGCTTGCTGCTGGGCCTCGCGTTGGCCACACCCATGTATCTGGCCAGTCGGCACATCATCGTGCATTATCGCCCGCGCGTTTGCGATTGGCTCAAGACCTTGGGCCTCGACGAATGGCTGCATTTGCTCGGCAATCCGCCAGCCAGGAGGAGCGCATGATCTGGGAAATGTTCAACTGGCGATATCTCTTGCCGCGATTTATTGTCGTCGGCATCGTGCTATTGGCGGTCTGGCTCGGCCTGGAGCCAGCGCTCAAAGCATTCTTTGTCGGTGTCGGCGAGCGGATCGTCGGTGCCAAAGTCGATATTAACGAAGTCGATGCCTCCCTCGCCAACTGCGATCTCACCGTGCGAGGCGTGCAAATCGCGCATCCCAATCATCAATATCTCAATTTGCTCGAGTGCGAAACCGCCAGTTTTAATATGTCGACCACGGGCTTGCTGCAACGTCGCTTGATCGTGCGCGAAGCACAACTCTCAGGCGTTCGCTTCAACACGCCGCGCACCAAGTCAGGCGAAGTCGATTTGCCACCGCTGCTGACAGGGGGCCTTCCGGACGAATTCGACACCAAGCTGGCCAAACTCGGCGGACGCGCTTTACGCGAATTCACGTCGGTTATCGAGCAGGATCTGCGCAATGACCTGGTTTCGATCCAACTTTGCCAGGAACTCGGGGCGCGCTGGCCGGCCGATGTCGATCGACTTGTCGAACGCGCTGATGCACTGCGTAAGGAGATCGAGACCTTCCGCCAGAGCATCGATCCTTCTGTCAAGAACGTAGCAGGCGTGGCCGAATCCTTTCCCGACAAGCTCGCCGAACTGGAGCGTTTGCGCAAGGAAACTAATCGTCTGCGCTACGATTTAGGCGATCTCGCCGAGCAAATCGGCCGCGACCGCGATGCCATCGCCATCGCCCGCAGACATGACGAGGAAGTGATCAAACGGAAACTCAAACTGCGCGATCTCGATTCGCAAAGCGTTTCTGAGTACTTGCTTGGTGAGGAATTGAGCGGCCAAACGTGCGAACTGATTCGTTGGATCAAGCTGGCGCGGCGCTATTGGCCGCGCGAAGTCGAACTCCCCGAAAGCGAACGAAGCAACGGCGAAGATATTACTTTTCCTGGGCTGACACCCCACCCCAAAGCCTTCGTCGAAAAGCTACGCCTGGATGGCACCTTTCGCAATGGCGAGCGCGATGTCGCCTGGAAAGGCGAGATCCTCAATCTCACCACCGATCCCGCTGCTAGTGGCAAGCCGATGATCATTCGCGCCCAAACGCAAGGGGCACGCGCTCTGGTGATGGAAGCGACGCTCGATCGGACCGGCAGCGTGCCGCGCGATCGTGTTGTCATTAGCTTCCCCCACTTGGCGCATCCCCAACGTTCGTTTGGCCGTGAGGATCAATTGGCGATCGTCATCGCCCCCGGTAATTCACAAGTTTGGGCCGAACTCAATCTCATCGGTGATGACCTCACCGGTCGTATCCTGGTGCAACAACTCGAGGTCCAACTCGCCGCGCAATTGCCGCCGCGTTATGGTCCGCAAGTCTCACAGCGCATTTCCACCGCCTTGCAAAACATCAACACCCTGCAGGCGGAAGTACTCGTCAACGGTTCGCTCGACAAGCCTACCTGGCAGTTGCGATCGAATCTCGGGCCGCAAGTCGCCACGGGACTCACTTCCGCGCTGCAAGCGGAACTCGCCAGCCGTCAGGTACAGATCGGTCGAACGCTCGACAAGTACCTGGTCGATCAACAGGTCGAATTCGAAAGAATCGTGGCGATCAAACGTCAAGCAGCGTTGGCGAAACTCGACCTCAACGCCCACGAGGTGGAAGATCTGAAAGAACTCGTCGCCGGCAGCATTCGCATTCCCGGCATCGGGCGGCTGGAAGACTTGCAGTTGAAGAATCCGTTCATGCGACGGTAGTCTGCTGGCTTAGTTTCGTTAGCCGCCGCGCCGATAAGGATCATAGCCATAGTACTTCGGGTAATTATCCAATCGCACATGCAACCATGACACGCCGGCGCCAGCCGTGCTGAGCCAAACTGGTTTTGCGCTGATTCGCTGCAACATCGCCTCCGCGACTGCTTCCCATAACGCCTGTTGCTGATGCGTCGGAGCCGAACGGACAAACGCTGCCAAATGCCCGTAAGCGTTTGCCTCAGCCACCGGACAGGGAACAATCATGAGCGCGTCGCGTCCGAGGTTGTCGAACACCGCGACATCATTCTCCGCATTTGGGAAGTGCTCCGCGAATGCATTCACATCGGGATGACGGGCTAAACCAGGACTATCGAGTAGTACGCAGGCGAATCGCTGATCAAGCGTCGCAATTGTGACCGCCGGCGTCTCCCAACGGTACGCTGTGAAAGGGACTTCGGCCAACGTCAGATTGAATTGCTGACGGAATGAAGCGTCTGATTTCCAGGCGTGTAGTATGTCGTTGTAAGACGCCTGTTGCCCGTTGACGTCAAATAGACACTGCATTCCGCGCGCGTCCGCGAGCATCTCCGTTCGTACGGACCACATAAACTAGCCCTTAGATGCTTGAGGCCGACCGACTTAGCTGCTCCGTGTCAGGCTATCGCTTCGGGATCCAAATGCCAAGTCAAGCGCGCGAAGGATTTATTGAAGCAGCGGCGCTATCGATTCTAACCACAGCACCCGCAAGAACAAGGCCAAGCCTGCCGTTCCTAAAAAGTACGCCGGCACGCGCACCAATACTTTGCCCAGCCAGATCGGACCGGGAATGTACTTCTCGATCCAGTCAGGATGAATCGCCATCAGGATCAAGGCGAACAGCACTGCCGCTCCTCCGAGCAGTAACGCGGCCGACGACGCCATCGCCGCGGAAGTACCGCTATCCGTCCCCATGATGCAGGCGAATACCAGCAGCGTCATACCCAGCGTGCCGACCACCAGTACCGACGAGATGCGAATTCCCCAATCGATGATCGAAAGTGCCCGTTGCATGTGAAGTTCGCCTGGGATGGTTGAAAAGGGCGCGCGAACGCGCAGATGCGTGACAAAGCTTACGTCGTCCCCATCAGGGGTCAAACGGCGCCTTGCTCACCGGCCGCAAACTCTTATCAAACAATGGCTTGCGACGACGACGCTCGCCCGTCAGCGGCCGCTTCGAACCCCATCTGGCGCGCCGGTGTCCTTTCCTCTGCCCGATAGTCAGTGTGACGTAAACTCGTTACAGTGACAGGTTTTACGTTTGCGACCGCTGACGACCAATCGCAGCGGCGCTGTTCCGCTATCCTCCTTTCAACCGACGCGCCCCACCATGGACATGGACAAACTCGTTTCGTTGTGCAAACGCCGCGGCTTTCTGTTTCAGTCGAGTGAAATCTACGGCGGGCTCAACGGCTTTTGGGACTATGGCCCGCTGGGTGTCGAACTGAAGCGGAATATCAAGGAAGCCTGGTGGCGCGACATGGTCACCGGACACGACGATCTCGTCGCGCCTGCTGGCGCGCCCGAAGCGTACGAAATGACTGGCCTCGACTGCACCATCATCATGCACCCGCAGGTCTGGAAGGTGAGTGGTCACTTCGATCTGTTCTGCGACTTCATGGTCGATTGCCGTGAAAGCAAGAAGCGTTATCGCGTCGATCAAATCTACGGACGTTGGTTGGATCTGACAGCGCATAGCACCGAATCCACTTCGCAAGACAGCACGCGCATCTTCAAGCGTCTGGAAGCGATGAAAGAAAAGGCAGGCGAAGGGCTGAGTAGCTACCGCTTGTTCATTGCTGTTGAAGCGGACGACAGCGCTACCGGGTTGACCGCGACCGTCGATCGCGCCTGCAAGTTGTTCGACGTCAAAGCCAAGAGCGCCGACACGCTCCTCAAATGGGAGACGGAAGACCTCATCAAACTAAAGGCCACGGATGATCGCCAACACGTGATCGGTGCCGATGCCTCAACGCCTGGCACGCTCACCGAGCCGCGTGAATTCAACCTGATGTTCAAAACCACCGTCGGCGCGCTCGCTGGCGAGGAAGGGACGGCGTTCCTTCGTCCGGAGACGGCGCAAGGCATTTTTGTGAACTTCAAGAACGTCTGCGACAGCACGCGCGTGCGAGTCCCATTTGGCATCGCGCAGATGGGCAAGAGCTTTCGCAACGAGATCACGCCGCGCAACTTCACGTTCCGCTCGCGTGAGTTCGAGCAGATGGAAATCGAATTCTTCTGCCATCCGAACTCGTCCCGCGAGTGGTACCAATACTGGCGTGACCGCCGTATGAAGTGGTACACCGACCTCGGATTGTCGAGCGAACGCTTGCAATTGCGCGAGCATCATGCCGATGAACTCAGCCACTATTCGACCGGCACCGCCGATATCGAGTATGCGTTCCCGTTCTTGCCAGCTGGCGAGTTCGGCGAACTGGAAGGGATCGCGCATCGTGGTGATTTCGATCTGCGCAGCCACATGGAAGGCAAACTCGTGGCCAAAGATGGCAAACTGGAAGTGGAACTCGGCGAGGATGGCAAGCCACGCCATCGGGGCAGCGGCAAAGATTTATCCTATCGCGACGCCCTGACCAACGAGCGCTTCATTCCGCACGTCATCGAGCCATCGGCCGGCGCCGATCGTGGTACGCTCGCATTCTTGTGCGAAGCGTATCACGAAGATGAAGCACCCGATGAGAATGGCAAGATGCAAACGCGCGTGGTGATGAAGTTCCATCCCCGCATCGCGCCGATCAAGGCGGCCGTCTTCCCGCTCGTGAAGAAAGAAGGCATGCCAGAGATCGCCCAAGGCATCTATCGCGCGCTGAAGAAACAAGGACTGGCCGCGTTCTACGATGAAGGTGGCGCGGTCGGTCGGCGCTATCGTCGTCAAGACGAAGCCGGCACGCCCTATTGCATCACCGTCGATGGCCAAACGCTGACCGATCAAACCGTGACCGTCCGCGACCGTGACACGCTCGAACAATGGCGAGTGAAGGTCGATGATGTGGTGAGTGAGATTCAGCGGCGGATCATGTCGTAGGAGAATGACTGAATGACGAAGCACGAATGGCCAGTAAAAGAAGCTGGTCATTCATACGTCATCCTCAACAACTTTGGCACTCTCTATCCGAGATTTCTCGTCATGCAAGAGGGAATCGATAATGAATGATTCCAATGAGCACATCAGGAATGTCGCCGATTTTCTCGAAGGATTGTCGTCCGAGCATGAGTTTCAGATAACTGGGAGTTACGGGAAATTCGATTTGGTGTCTAGTAAATGTACTATTCGCATGACATTTGATCGATATGAATCCGATGTGGCAACAATTGAATTCATTAATCCGAATCGACCAGCCAATGGCATGGCGTTATGGATGCTATGTCAGATTCGTAGCGTCAAAAACGCGATCACTGACGCAGATCGTCCCTTTTATGGTATCAGCCGAACAATATCGGCTAACTTTTCTGATTTACTGTGTGGTGACTTTTCCATTCAAGGCCAGTACGAACAGCTAAGAGCCACAATCTTCGACAAGTCGATGATTGTGTTCAGGCTTCCGAGCAGCCATCCAACAAGAATAAAGTTTGACACAGGTGACATAAGTTGGCTCAACGATATTGCGTAGGTGAATATACGAACGTTTAGTTTAGTGAAGCCAAGAGACTGGTCAGGGGAATGACGAATGACGAAGCACGAATGACCAATGGCGATTCAAGCAATTGGAGTTCACGGAACCCACAAACCCATGCGATTCGCCAAGAAATCAGTGACAGCGCTCAACGTGGTCGCCATGCTTCTGTGGCTTATCGTGGGCTGTAACAATTCTGTACCCATAAAGACGGAAGCCGAGTTGGCAGCTGAATGGGAGGAAGAGCGCAACCTAAACTATCCACTTATTGATGGGAGCAACGAACCACGACTAACGACGTTCGCGCTTGTCGATAACTGGACAGCGATTCGCGGCTTGCCTCACCAAAACATGGAACGCGAGGCGTTTGAACGGGAAGCTGCCAGAGCAGAAACGACCAAGATTGATGAATATCTTTTCTACGCGAAGAGTCGCCAACCACTGACCCGTGAAGATGCTACCAAACTGAGCGGTCTATTGATCACCAAGGGGACCTTTCGGACTTGGTTGGGAGAGAAGTTGTGTGGTGGATTCCATCCGGACGTCGCCCTGCATTGGATGCACGATGACCATGATTACTATCTGCTCGCATGTTTCGGGTGCCACGAAGTAAAGATCATTGGTCCGCTAGGCGGAGTGACCTACGACATGGAAAACGCGGACGAACTGATCAAGATTCTGAAACCGTATAGTTAATTCACCATTGCTCGATTGGTCATTCGGGCTTCGTCATTCCTTCATTTCCTCCCATTGGTAATTCGGATTTCGTCATTCGGACATTTTTCCCATGCAGCCCGCCCTCAGCCAAGTCTGTTCCCTCAACTCTCCTTTCGAAAAGGACATCGAGGACTACGCCGCTGGGCAATGCACGGCGCTGGAAGTTTGGTTGACGAAGTTGGAAACCTATCTTCAGTCGCATTCGCTAGAAGATTTAAGGCAACTGCTCACCAACAATGAAATGACCTTGCCGGTCGCCAGCTATCAAGGCGGGTTGTTGGCAAGTCAAGGCGAGGCGCGGCGATTGGCTTGGGAGTTGTTCGAACAGCGACTGGCGTTATGCCAGCAGGTTGGCATTGGCACGCTGGTGGTGGCCTGCGACGTTCCGCGCCCTCTCGACGAAGCCACAATCGGACGCGTGCAAGTATCGCTCGCCCAAGCCGCCCAGACAGCGGCGCCGCACAACGTGCGCATCGCCTTGGAGTTTCAGTCCGGCGCGGCGCTCGGCAACAACATTCATACGGCGGCGGCGCTGGTCGCGGACGTGTCCAGTCCGCATTTGGGACTTTGCCTGGATGCGTTTCATTATTTTACCGGCCC
>JBGSHH010000278.1:0-4493 GCA_041752355.1 Pirellulaceae bacterium
TTCGAAGCATCCACAACCAAGCCATCTTTGCGATTGCCCAGCCGTCGGAGCACTTCGCGGTCGATCGAGTAGTTCA
The DNA here is from genome assembly GCA_041752355.1 of Pirellulaceae bacterium. Lineage (GTDB taxonomy): Bacteria > Planctomycetota > Planctomycetia > Pirellulales > Pirellulaceae > JAEZGD01. Next base: position 77 of record JBGSHH010000278.1, read on the forward strand.
GGTTGTGAACCGAACCGTCGGCAAAGACCATGTTAAACCCACCCGCATGTGCGGCACCAAATGCCATGGTGGTCGTATAGCCCGTTCGGTCTTGCAAGGGCTGCATGGCGGTATTGGAGGCACCTGTCCAGCGGACGATGTCCTCGTTATCCCCCATCATAGCGAATTCGTTGTCGCCACCATCGGTGCCTGTCGTGAAGAAATCGGGGTTGAGATACTTCTCGCCGTACAGCAACGTGTTGCTAAAGCCGTCGGAGATTTCGCGATCTTCAATTGCACTACCGGGAAAATAGATGCCGGTGGCCAAATCCTTGAGTTTAGAAAAGGCGCCAATCTTGGCATCGCCATCGGCATAGCTCGTTGGACCTTGGACGCCAAAATCACCACCTGAGGAGGGGTTAATTTCCACGTCGCCACCCGCCGCCGCGTAATCGGAACGAGCCACGGTGGTCAATTGATTGGCGTTGATGGGATCCCACGAAGCGCTCGTCACATTCGGATAGAGCTTCGCCTGACGTCGCGAAGGACAGTGAAACCCTGGCACGGGCACTTGTGCCATGTTCGTGCTGGCGAGCAAACGGTCGGCGCCCGTCTTGCCTTTGGGCAAATCATGCAACGATTGCTGCTCGACATAGGGCAACAAGTTGTAGAGCCAACCACCAGGTTGCGCCGAGCCCGAGCCACGATCAGGGTCGCCAACATATCCCCACCCCCAACCACCAGGCGGCAAATTCTTAAACGATACGAGATGGTTGTGGGCGCCCAAGCCGAATTGCTTGAGATTGTTCGTGCATTGCATCCGCCGCGCCGCTTCGCGCGCCGATTGGACGGCAGGCAACAACAGGGCAACCAAGATGCCAATGATGGCGATCACGACCAACAGCTCGACGAGTGTAAAGCCGCGTTGGTTATCAGCGGAGCGCATGAGAGGGTCTCTTTCCGGCGAAAATCATAAAGAAAAGATATTACTATTGTATTAGACGCGCGCAGGGCGCGCACAGTCAAGCGCGCGGCGGCCATTGTGCGGGATCCCGCTACTTCATATTCATGCTCATCAAGAACTCTGCATTGGTCTTCGTCTTGGCCAGACGTCCGACCAGCAATTCCATGGCGTCGGGGGAGTTCATGTCGTTTAGAACTCGCCGCAGGATGCAAACGCGGCGGTATTCCTCGGGATCCATCAACATTTCCTCTTTTCGCGTGCCGCTCTTGTTGATGTCGATCGCTGGCCAAATGCGCTTATCCACGAGGCGGCGATCGAGGATGATCTCCATATTGCCGGTCCCTTTGAACTCCTCAAAGATCACTTCGTCCATCTTGCTGCCCGTATCGACCAGCGCCGTGGCGATGATGGTCAGCGAGCCTCCTTCCTCGACCTTGCGCGCTGAGCCAAAGAACCGCTTGGGTTGTTGGAGCGCGTTGGCATCCAAACCGCCGGAGAGCACCTTGCCCGACTGCGGACATTCGCTATTCCACGCCCGCGCGAGCCGCGTGATGCTATCGAGAAAAATTACGACATCGACGCCGAACTCCACCATCCGCTTCGCCTTTTCGATCACCATCTGCGATACCTGAATGTGTCGCGAGGCAGGTTCATCGAAAGTCGAGCTGATGACTTCGCAGTTCTTGGCCTTTACCTCGCGCTCCATATCGGTCACTTCCTCGGGGCGTTCGTCGATCAATAGCATGATGACGTACGCGTCGGGATAGTTTTTGAGCACGCTCTTGGCCATATTCTGCATCAGAATCGTCTTGCCAGCGCGAGGGGGGCTGACGATCAAACCACGTTGACCAAAGCCGATCGGCGTGAGCATATCGACGACGCGTGTTTCCACGCGTTCGGCGTCCGCTTCCATGCAAATCCGCAGGTTTGGATGCAGCGGAGTGAGGTCATCGAAATGGACCTTCTGCGACATTAAGTTCGGGTCTTGATAGTTGATCGCCTCCACGCGCAGCAGCGCGAAATAGCGCTCATTCTCTTTGGGTGGCCGAATTTGCCCCGAGACCGTGGAGCCCGTGCGCAGGCCAAAGCGACGTATTTGGCTGGGAGAAACGTAGATATCGTCGGGGCACGAGAGGTAGTGATAGTCGGGACTGCGCAAGAAGCCGAAACCATCGGGCAAGATTTCCAGCGTTCCCTCGCCGTACATCAGGCCATTCATCTTGACCCGTTCTTTCAGGATGTTGAAAATCAAATCCTGCTTCTTCATGCCGGCGGTGTCTTTGACATTCTCCGCGCGGGCTTCTTCGATGAGTTGCTGCATGCTCAGCTTCTGCAGCTCGGCGATATGAATCTCGCCCTGTTTGACTTTTTCGTACTTGTCCGGGGCGGCTTCGCCTGGCTTGGGAAGCTTGACGCCGCGATCGGCCTCGTCGGCGATTTCTTCCGCGAGCGACAGCGCTTCGGTCTGGTCGTAGTTCTCGTAGCCGTCGTTCTGGTAGTCGCGCGCTTGATAGTCGCTGACGTCGTCATCGACATCGTAACGACGTTCTGAACGCGCATTATCGGCATCTTGGGGTGGTCGCGGACGACCTCGGTTATCGCCGGGGCGACTGTTAAAACGGCCCTTGGACATGCGACGCAAACTCCTGAAAAGTCAGTGGGTGCCAAAACGCGAATGGTTCTGGCGGCGGGGAAGGATGGGTATCGTCAATCGTCGTGGAGAGGGAGAAAAGTCAGGTAAATCGGCAGCTCTTGGTGTTTTAGCTATCTATTCAACGCCCGAGAGGGTCGCAACTACTCATCTTCGTGCAAGGTTTTCCAAAATTGTTGTATTTGCGTGACTGTTTTTTCGCTCGAACCCGAATTGTCGATCACCACATCGGCCAAATGGCGTTTCTCTGCTAAGCCCCGCTGCGCCGCTTCACGGGCGGCTAAATCCGCCGTCGACCAGCCGCGAGCGGCTGCGCGTGCCTGTCGAATTTCCAGCGGGGTATCGATAAACAACAGTTGATCGCAGTATTCGTTCCAGCCAGCTTCCAACAGCAACGCCGCATCTAACACCAACACATCGACCGCGCCTTGGGTCGCAAAGTGGCTGATTTGCTCGCGCATCTTGGCGGCGATGCGCGGATGCGTAAGTTGTTCCAGGAATTGGCGCTCCGTTATTCCCTCGGCAGTCTTGGCGAACACAATCTGGGCGATTTGCCGTCGATCGAGTTGGCCATCGGCCGCTAAAACGCGACTTCCCCAACGTTTTTGAGCGGCCGCAATCACCTCGGGTTCGCGCAGCACTTCGTGTCCCAGCCGATCAGCGTCAATCACCTCTGCTCCCAAGCGCGCGAACTCCTGGGAAACAAGGCTCTTGCCGCTGGCAATTCCGCCGACGATGCCGAGGACCTTCATAGGGTGATGATAGGCTTCAATACCACAAACGACGCGCAAACTAGCGCTATCTGTGGGGTTGGAGCGTGCGTAGCCGACGATAGGTTCGCCAGCGATACCATCCGCCGAAGTTCCGGGTTCGGGGAGTCGTCGCGAGAGGAATGCGGGTTGTTTCGAAAAGGTGCCGAGTGGCTTAACGTGGCAGGCTGTTCTTTGGCCCAAGGCTAAGATCGCGCCATCCAAGGCAAGCAGGTGACATCGGTTCCTTCCCGAGACGAGGAGTATTCTACGTGGGGGAGTCGATTTCAGCCAGTGTAGCCGAGCGAAATATGGAAATCCTGCTTTTTGGCCAACTAAGGGAGGGATGATCACCCTAGACGCAGGTCTAGGGAGGCGAGTGGTCATCATGCTCCGCGGTGATGTAGCTGGACGTTTGGTCGAGCGCTGGGAAATTGCTACTTCCCCACGGTCACTTTTTGCCAGAACGGATGCAGACGGTCGCAGCTGGTGCGGGCGTCTTCCAGCATCACGCCGACGCTGGGCTGAATGCTTTGCGGATAGGTCGAGGCGTTTAACTTGATCGTGATGCGTTTTTCAAAGTCCACCATATCGGGCGTAAGGTAGACGGTTGCCCGCGTGGCACTCGACTTGATGAAAATAAAATTTGGTTTGGGCACCATTGCCATACCGGGGACTTTGGCTTGCGTCTCCGCCTTGCGGCCGCCCACTGGTGGCCATGCGCCGGGAAGTGTTAGGAAGTTTTCGGGATAGCCATCGAGTTCCACCCACCAAAAGAAATTATCCCAAGGACGCATCGCCACGCAAGTGAACTCATCCAGCAACGCTGGCCGGCGATGGATCTCCATCCAGGCAAACATGTTTTGGATGTCGTCGTAAAACGTCTCGTGCCCTCGTCCTTGGTATTGAATGACAGTCGCATCGTACTTGGGTATGGTGAGGTACTTGTCTAAAACCGTGGCGCACTGGCTGAACCGATCGCCATCCATTTCGCCGGCGACATAGTACAGCGGTACGAGTTTGCCATTGGGCCAATAAAAGTTGATGTACTTGTCGACCGTCGCGCCAATGGGC
>JBGSHH010000279.1:0-10287 GCA_041752355.1 Pirellulaceae bacterium
GCCAGCACGTTGCCGCTGTTGGTCGCCGCCAAGCATGGCAAACACACCTTGCGACAAGGACTAGAACTCGAGCAGGCGTTCTTCGAGCAAGCAGGCTTGCCGGTCGGGGAGATATCGTTTGGTGGCGGCGCCGGTGGCTCGCGCGCCGACTATGTTTCGCCTGCCGCCACGGTCGCCTTGCTGCGTTACATGAGCACGCGCGATGACTTCGCCGCCTATGAGCGCACGTTGCCGATCATGGGGGTCGATGGCACGCTGACCAAGACGGTCAACGCGTCGAGCATCGCCAAAGAAAAAGTGCAAGCCAAGACCGGCACACTCTACTGGACCAGCGGCCTCGATGGCACCAATCTTCTCACCAGCAAAGCGCTGGCAGGCTTTCTCACCACCGCGAAAGGGAAGCGACTGGCGTTCGCCATGTATGTGAATAACGTGCAACTGCGCGGCGGTCTGAGCGCTGCCAGTATCGGTGCGGATTTAGGGAAGCTGTGTGAGATCATTATTGAGGAGCGGTAGTCTACTCAGTCCGAAGGGCCAAACGGTTTAAGGCGGGCTAACCACAGAGTCACAGAGGCCACCGAGGAAAGGCAAAAGGAATTTGAATGAATCTATTTGTCTTCTCTCTGTGGCCTCTGTGACTCTGTGGTTAGCCCCGATTTGTTCTCCTTCCCATTACCACATCACAACAACCGCACTGTCCTTTGCCGTTGCTCTTCACTCACCATGGCGGCATAGGCGGCGGCGTCGATCTGATCGCTGACTTCATCGCGATCGCCGGTCCAGCGCAACCATTCGGCCTCTAGCGCCGCCAGCCAACTCAGCGGTTCGCGCGGCAAGCGAATCTCGCCTCGTTCCATCTTCGAGATGAGCCGCGCGGCGCGGGCGACTTTATCTTGTCCCGCCGTGGCGATGGTGGAGAGCGGCAGTTCTCGCCCCAGCACATCGACCGCCGCCTGACCGAGCTTCTCATTCTCGATCCACATTTGTGCTGGCGACCATTGCTGATAGACCGCGCGCAACAGCGCTTGCAGACCATCGAAACCAACCTGCGCTCGCGCCACATGCCGCAGCAACAAGAAGTGCGACCACTTCCCGCCTGGTTGATCCCAGACTTGAATCACCGTCCAACTCGCGGGCTTGCCGCGCCGCTCGCGCGCTTTGTCGGCGCTGGTGCCGGCGGGATCGATGGTGACAAAGCGCCGGCAATCGCGCTCGTCGAACTGCGCGAACGACTTGCCTGCTTCGTCGAGCAAGGAAATACGTCGATCGCACGTGTCGAAGCGCTGTAGCCACTCGCTCTTGAGCAAGCCTTCCTCGCGAATACTCCAATCACCATGCATCAACCGCTCGCGAATCACCGGCGGCAAATGCGACAGGCTATCGCGATACTCCGCTTCGTCGACGGCCGGATTATCGCGAATCAACGCCGGAACATAGGCGATGCCTTGCTTCCAAAAGACGGGCGGCACAGCGTCGCTGGCGAGTTGCTGATGAATGGCTTCCCCGGGGATGAAACGCCGCAGCACCCAGTCATGGCCCAGGTTGCCGGGGTTACTGGCCGAGCGCATCCGTAGCGGCGCTTCGATGGAAACGCGGCGCCGCAAGCGACTGAAGAGAAAGAGATAGTCGTCTTCGGCGAACTCCGTCAATTCATCGAAGGCGATGTACTGAAACTCGCTGCTCCCATAACGAAATCGATCCAGGCTATGCTTGATAAAGCCAAACGTGATCGACGCAGGCGCGCCCTTGGTTTCAAATTCCCAGCGCCGCGCACAGGCGTGCCATCGTACTCCTTGCGGCGCCAGCCATTCGTGCGAGCGCGGAATGAGTCCGCCAGCGAGTTGCAAGCGCTGCGTATCCTTACGCAGAATTAGCGCCGCATAGCCGGGGACATGTACGAATTGCAGCGCCGCCATCAACAGGGCTTCGCTCTTGCCACCGGCCGCCGCGCCGCCATAGAAGGCTTCTTTGCACGTGAGGTCGAGAAAGACTTGCTGCTTCGGCCAAGGGCGATGTGGGGCGAATGGAATGGAACCTGCGGCATCAGCGCTGTCCGCAGTACTCGAAGCTGATGACGGCGTGACCTTGGCTATCTCGAACTCGCGCATGGCGGATGACCTGTGTCGTGGGTTGATGGCTGCGTCGCACGCCGGCGAGCTTCCAGCGCGGCGTGCGTTGCAGATAAGCGACCATCGCCGGATGCCGCGTGGTGATGCTGACGCGCTGGCCGTCCTGGCGGACGCGCTCGCAAACGTATTCCAGCAACCGCGTGCCGATGCCCAGGCCTTGATAGTCCGGTAGTGTCACCAAACGCGTGATGCGTTTGTGCCCGCGATGGCCGAGCATGCCGATCACCGCGCAGAACGCCACCGGCTGTTGCTCCCACAGCGCGACATAACAGGTGGCGCCGCGCGAGAGCGAGCCACTTAAATAGTGATGCCTGGCAAAGAGCTGCCACGCGCTGTGACGCGCCCGGACGACTGCCAACTCGAGCGGTGGTCGCCGAAGACACCCCCGCGCGAGCTTGCCTGTCGCCATATCGACAATCCAATCGGGCGCGAGCCATGCCAGCACATCATAGTGACACGTGACCGCGACGAAGCGCTTGTCGACGTGCTTCTGTCGCAACGCTTTCGCAACGGCTGCTGAGCCAATCTTCGCCACCGTGCGATCCACGACGCTGGTGAACTCATCGCAGACCACCAACGGTCGATCGGCCAACAACGCACGGGCCAGGTCACAGCGAAATCGCTCGCCATTGGAAAGGACATGGTACGGTCGCAGCCACGCCGGCGGGCTACTGAAACCAACTGCCGCCAGCACCTGCGTGATCGTTTTGATCGAACGCTCGCCAAAGCCATCAATCACCGCCGCGTCGCTCGGCCATGGCGCAGGCGGCAGAAGTGCCTCGCCAAACGCTGCTCGCGCGATGGTCGATTTGCCGCTGCCGGAAGGTCCGACAATGGCGCCGATCGTCCAAGGCTCATTGTCGCCTGGCACTTCCACGCTAAAGGTTTGGCGGCTCGTCTCCTCGATCGGCAAATCAAACAAGCCTGCCAATTGCCGCACGCGAAACGAGGGGCAAATCGGCGAGTGGACTTCCGTAGTGATAATGGGCATGGTATTTCCTTTTCCGTCAAAGTACTCATCACGCTCCGCGTGATGCCTGCGAACGTTGAGCAACCACGGCTATGCAGGTGTCATGACCGCTTCGTAGCCGGAAGATGGACAATCGATGACCATCACGCGGAGCGTGATGAGTACTCTTTGTGCCCATCACGCTCCGCGTGATGCCTGTGAACTTAGAGCAACCACGGCTACGCACAAGTCACGACCTCTTCGTAGCCGGAAGATGGACAAACAACGAACATCACGCGGAGCGTGATGAGTACTATTGTCCCCCACGCTCACACCGTCACGACGCGGCAGCGATAATTCTCGGCGGTGAGCCGTTCATAGAGCGTGCGCTGCGTTGGCTCGTCGTCGCAATCGACCACGATTTGAAACAACTCCGCCAAGATATCGGACGTCGAATCTTCGTCGTCAGCCTCTGTGGGTGCGCTCCGCTGGAGCATCTCGGTGGCGACCGCTTCCAGCACGGAGCTATTCCAATCGATTTCTTCCAGCAGTGCACTCAATTGCTGTTGATCGGTATCCGCCTGGGCTGCCAGCGGATCGACTAGCGCCAACAGTTTGCAGGCGTCGTGATGATCGACATCCAGAATCAACACCGGCACTTGCTGATCTGGCGACAGCTCGGCGCGCAAATGGCCATCAATGATCTCAAAGGCGTCCTCTTCATTAGGCATCGCGCGCACGAGCAAAGCATTTGCATAGCCGACTTCCAACAAGATGGCTTGCAGCGCCGCGCGCTGTGGCACCGGATGGGTGCGCCAACGTCGCGGATGCGGTCGTAGCATGGACACGGGCACACGACGAAATTCAACAATGCGATCGCGCAGTTGCATGAGGTTCTTCTCCAGTAAAAGGTTGAGAACGCGCTTCCAGTCGCGCTAGCCGTTGCGCCACATCGTCCATCCGCTCCGCCTGACGCAGGTGGGCTTGCAAATGGGTTTCGATGATCGTCAAGCGGCCATGAATGCCATACGCCCATGGCACACCGGCGAGTAAAATCGCCACGCCAAGGCTCATCAGGCTTGTGAGAATGGTGAGGGACGTTTCGAGTGACATTTGGGCTTTTTGTAGGGTGTGGCGAGGGACGAGCCGCACCAAAATGGATGTTGATGATCGGAAAACACGGCAGGCGAGACGCCTACCTCACGTAGGCACAAATCTCACCGCCGCCACGGTCGCGAAACAAAACAGGCGAGTCCGCGAACGGCGCGACGGACGGGACCGCGACGCCACCAGGAGCGCTCACCGCGCGGCGCGATCGTCGGCGCGGGCGCAAGCGGAGGACGCTCTGGCATCTCTGGCGATGCATCCACCGGCACCTGGCACTGTCCATCGATGCAAGAGTTGTCCGTGTGCAGCGCCGGCAAAACCACCTGGGCCAGCGGCGTCGCGGCGAGTACTGGCAGCGCAGTGACCGCCGCCGAGTACAGCGCGTACAACAACAATTTGCGGGCGATCTTTTGTCGCATCATGAGGGGTCTCCACTGGAGGACGTGACGGGGAGAGTACTTGTGGTCGTCTGCGAAACGGCTTCCACGATCTTGCGACGTTGCTCTTCATCGCGCAGTCGCGCGGCCAATTGCGTGGCGAAGAAGCGGTCGAGCAATTGCCGTCGCGTCGCATCGTCGCGCAGGTCATCCGCGAAAGTACGCAAGCGATGCAACATGCCCGAGTAATCGCCGACGCTGTAGTCTTCGAGAACCGGGGCGAGGAAGTCGAGTCCACATTTGTGACAATCGCCTGCGAGCTTGATCGCTTTGCGACGACGATCTTCGACCGCTTCGTCGCGGCGAAACATAAAACGGCCCGTGGCATACAGCGCTACCGAAGCCAGCGCGATCATCACCAAGGGACTGGCCAATAACTTCGGTACCAAAGTTAGCGCAAACAACATGGGGAAACCTCCAAATAATATCCGGGTCCAACATTGCCATCTCTCCGCTTTCGGCGCTTGGTCTTTCGCTATCGATTCGACTGCTGCCACTCTTGAAACAGTCCAGCCATGCCTGCCAACACTGGCACCGCGATCATCCACAGCACACTCGTACCCTCGTCGCTCGCGGGCGGCGGCGCAGGCGTAATGTCGGGAATGAGGCTCGGTGGTGGATCGGGCGTAGGCACCGGCGATGGAGTCGGCGTGGGACTGGGACGAGGACGGCATTGCCCCAGCGCTGCGGCGATGTCGTCGGCCAATGCGTCGGCATCACTCGGCAAGTTCGCGCCGCTCGCCTTGTAACAAACGCGACCATCTGGCTGTTGCACAATGATCGCTGGTGCCGCCACGCTGTAGTATTTTTGCAGGCGATGCCGCCAGAGCGGATCACTCAACGCATACACATGCGTGCTGGTTTGCGCGGTCAAGCTGCGCAAGCGCTCATCACTGGCCAGCGCCGCCGCCAAGCGCCGACTCGCCCCATCGCTGGGATTCTTCTCCGGATAGACCACTGTCGTGTGCCACACACCCGCATCTTCCGGCAGCGTCAACACGCGCTCGCGATAGACTGGGGGTGACAGTGTTGTCGGTGACGCTGTTGTCGGCGGCGACAATGATGGTGTTTCTTCGATGTGTCCGGCGTTGATCGCCAGCGCGATCAGCAACATCAGCACGCCTGCGGCGCTGATGTTCTGCAGCGAACGATTCCACATACACTTACTCCTGGTTGAGATAGGGGACGGGAGGCGGGGGTTGATAGACCAAGGTCCACGCCCAACCGCCGTAAGCACGCCAGCGCGCGAGAAACTCCTCGCGCTCAATCCAAATCACATGCTCCACGCGGTTGTTGTCGAGTAGTCCAGCGCGCTCGTTATCGAGATGCACCAGATTCACCGCGTGCTGGGGATAGTATGTAATGCCAGCTCCGCGGCGCGTGCGCAGTGCCCATTCCAAGAACGCCACATCGCCCTCGACCGTGTAGGCATATCGCAAGTGCGCCGCTTCGAGTCGCGCGTGCAAGCGCGAGGCATGTTCACCACCGCTGTAATGACTGCGCCACCAGGCGGCCAGCTCGTGCTCCCCTTGCCACTGCAACAGATGCACAGTCGAAGCATGCACGCACGAACCGCCGCCCCAATTGGAGGTGCGCAGTGCTGGCGGGATGTCGACGGCGGGTGCCACGTCGGTCGCCAGCGCAATGCCAGCCATCGGCGATCGATCGTGCTCTGCCCCGTGAATCGCCAGCAGTGCGACGATCGGCACGCATAACCAAACCATTCTCATAGCGCGGCCACCCTTTCGCATTCGTGATGAAACAAGCGGAGATCATCCATGTACTGATGCGACACCTCGGCCCAAATCGCAGGCGTGATGATGGTGCGCTCCTTGTGCTGCGCGTACAGCGCATGGCCTGCCGGCATACTCGTGCGTTGCCGAAACCAATGCACGACGCGGACATTCGTCGGCACGCGGATCGTGCGCCCTGACACCAACGCCAGCCAGCGCAACAGCAGCCATGGCGCGCGATAGACGGGATCACTCAGCACCATCCAGGCGACAGGTACGCCGCGCCGCGCGAGTTGTCGCGCCAATTGCATCGCGCCCCAACCTGCACCCCAGCTATAGGCATACACCTTCACGACGACTTGCTCCTCGTCGGGTTGCACGCGCCAAATCAGTTCGGCCAGATCGCGCCAGTTCTCGTTCCAAGCGCGCAGTTCGACACAGACACCTGCTTGCGCATGTTGTTGATGCAGGCGTCGCCACAAGCGGACCATGCCGGTTGGCTTGCCTTCGGTTTGCAAAAATCCGCCGATGACGATATGCCATGCGCGGATCGGTGCGGAACAGGACATAGGGAGGTTCCCAGTACGTCAGGCACGCCGCGCCTGAGCAGGAGTGGAAAGGGATAAATGCGCGCACGCCGATGTACATGCGACGCCGCAGAATGGTCTTCGGAGGGTGTGGCGCGGAAGGAGCTGCACCCGAGGGAAAGTTGAGACTGGCAGGCGAGACGCGTATCCGACGTCGGCCTGCTTACGCCGCGCGACGATGGATGCGGCGTTGCTTGTACTTCAATCGCAGGCCGCCGACGCGCGGGCGCGAGACCGTCTCGCCGCGCGTCATTTGGCAACCCAGACAAGGCCAGGCGTAAACCAGCGCGCCGCACCCGGCGCAGCGCTGAGCAGTGAGGGCCTCGTCGCGCTGAGGATCGTCCTCCTCGACGACGATCCGCGAGGGGAGAATCTGATCGGCGGCGATTTGGTCGATCGTCGCAGGCGAGAGCGGAACCAAAAGGGCGACCTGGTGGGTCGAGCATTTCTCGGCGAGCAGTTCGCGGACGCGGAGATACATTCTGCGGGGGAGGTATTCGTCGTTCATGAGCGTTATTCCCGAGGAAAAGGTCTCGAAGTCACGCCCGTAAATATACATATGTACACTATACTTGTCAATAGCTCTTTACAACTTTGATGAAGAAATTTCATGCAGGGGGGCGACTTTCGGCCATAAACATGGCCTAAACTACTTTACAATTCGCTGTTTATCCGTTACGGTTTACGACAGGAGGACTTCACCTATGCCGAAAAAAGGTAGCAAGAAAGCCGCACGCCCCGGAGGCGTCGAGCGCCAAGCCCGTAAAGAACCGTATACCGCCGCTCGTATGACCTTGGTCGTCGACCGCTTGCGCGAACAGGCCGCTCGTTTGAGTGCGCTGGCTCGCTCGTTGGAAGATAGCCAGGTGGGCTCGATCGTCGTCGACGGTCACGCCATGTTGATGCGCGGCATGAACCAGATCGATAATTTTGCCGACAACGCCTCGCGTGCCATTCGCGAAGCCCGCACGGCCAAAGAAGCGATTTAGTTTGAGTCGGGTGGGGCGGACGTTCCTGTCTGCCTTGCCCCAGGATATCTCCACGTGCCAGGGAGCGCTCGCGTTCCCTCGGCACGTTTTTTGCGCTCTTGCTTTTGCCCTCCCGACGGCGTACCATCACGACTGTCAGGGGCGCAGTAAAACGAGGTGCATCGTGCACAGGAAATTCCTGGTCGCGCCGCTGGTGGTTGCGCTCGCCGCCTGCGTTCTCTTCGCCATCCCTTGGGCTTTTGGGTGGACGAATCAACCTCGCGACAATCAGCCAGCTGATGCCAGCTCTGGCGGCGGGTTCTTGCTCCCTTCAACCCCACGCATTCTCTCCGTTAGCAACGAACAGGCCAACGACCAGTATCGCGCCGCGCTGGAGAAGAAAGTCGCCTGGGAGTTCAAGGAACTCCCTCTTCGTGAAGTGCTGACGCACGTTCAAGCGGACTTGGGAATCCAGGTGGTCATCGATGAGCGTGCGCTGGCGGATGCGTCGATCGGTACGGACACACTGATAAATTGCCCGTTGGATGAGCGCAGCGCCCGCGCCGCGCTGAAGGATCTTTTAGCCAATCACGGCCTGGCGTTTGTACCGGGTGACGAGTGCTTATTGATTACAACCAAAGAAGAAGCGGAACTTCGCCTCGAAACGCGGATTTATCCCGTGCTCGATTTGGTGCAGGCGTATGACGACCAGGGAGCCTTTCACGACTACGACACGCTAGTCGAATCGATCATGGCTAGCGTGCAGACGGACTCTTGGAACGATTTTGGCGGCCAAGGGATGATCGAGCCCTTTCCCGCTTCTGGCGCGGTCGTGATCTCACAAACAGAGGACGCGCATCGCGAAGTGGAGCGTTTGCTAACGCTGCTCCGCCAAACGCGCCGCGACCAAGGCTTGCGCGGGCCTTATAAGTCGACGAAGCCTAGCCAACTGCAAGGTAGTTTTGGCGGCGTGGGTGGCCCAGCGGGAGGCGGCGGAATGGGAAGCAGTGGCGCAGGCGGGATGAGTGGTGGTGGCGGGTTCTTCTAGGCAGCGCACGCTCGTAGGGGAAGTGTCATCATGCGAACGATTTTTATTTTGGAAGTGCTTACTTCAATCCTGGTAGCGCTCGCGGTGGGGCGCTATTTTGGCGCGCCGTATCGCGAGCAAATCCCCGTGCTGGCGGTCGACGACCGCGATGCCGAGGAACAGCGCATCCGCCGGAAGTTGCGCTTGCCTGCCAAAGGTTGGGAATTCATGGAAGCGCCTTTGTCGGAAGTGGCGAATTGGTTGAGTGAGGAACTAGATGTGCCGGTGCGCGTCGACAATCGCGCGCTTGCGCAAGCAGGCAAGGAGCAGGATCCGCTCATCACGCGCGATCTGTCGAGCTATCGCCGCGATGGCGCGCTCACAAAACTCACGCACGATGAAGGCTTGATTTGGCACATCACCGAGGGCGAGATTTTGATCACCACCGAGAATCAGCTGCAGCTGCCAGAGCGACTCGATTGTTGTGTCTATCCGGTCCGCAAACTGGTGATGCTCCGCGATGACGAAGGGGAGTTCGACGATGGCGAAGCATTGATCGATCAAATCGCCCACTGCGTCGACACTTCGAGTTGGGACTTCAACGGCGGGCAGGCGAGCATGAGCTATCTTTCGACCACGAAAACCCTCACGATTACCGCCCCAGCGCAAACGCAGCGCAAAATTGCGAATCTCTTGGAAGCCTTGGAGAAGACGCGGGCGGCGCAAGGTGTGGTGCAACCGCCGTCTCGATCGAGGATCATTTCACCAGGCAATTCTTCGCGCAGGTCGTCAGGGCCAGGTTGTCTCTCCATCATACCGATCGTAGGTTCTTGCGGTTTCTGAACAAGGCAGACAGGAATGTCCGCCCCACCGAGACAGGAATGTCTGCCCCACATCAGCTACAATCGGTGGCAGTCCGCTCGTTCGCCTACCGCTTGGAGATGCCCGCCATGAAAGTCTGTTGTCTCGCGCTCGGTTTGTTACTGCTCGCTCGTCTCGCGCAGGCCGAGGATGCGCTATTCACCGTTAGCGATACCGCCGACACACTCGCGTTCACCACGCCGCAGCTATCCGTGAAGGTGAACAAGAAGAACTATGTGACCGGTGTGGCGGCTGGTTCGTTCGTCGATCGCAAAACAGGCTTTCACGATCCTGGTTATGGCCTGGATATCGTCGATTGGATCATGGAGCCGGGGAGCGACAAGGAATATCGCGATCAGCTTCCCAAGGAAATGATTTACGAATACGGCAACGACTATCACGGCCAAACGGCCAAACGCTCGATCGAAGGGCCGCAGATTTGCACGCAGGCGAAAGTGATGACGCCGGAACTGGTGCAAGGGAAAGATT